>NZ_BPQL01000066.1 GCF_022179225.1 Methylobacterium goesingense | reverse complement strand
TGGTGGTGCCGGTGCCCAGATCCTTGACGAAGACGTCCGTGGCGCCATTCGTGTCGCCGGCCACGAGGTTGGTGGCGGTGCTCTGGAAGGCGACGCGGGTGCCGTCGGCCGAGATCGAGGCGTTGCTGCTGATGCTACTGGCCTGCGCGCCCGTGCTGTCGGTGGAGACCAGGGTGGTGTTGCCGGTCGTCAGGTCCTTGACGAAGACGTCGGTCAAGCTGTTCGTGTCGCCGACTACGAGGTTGTTGGCGATGCTCTGGAAGGCGATGCGGGTGCCGTCGGCCGAGATCGAGGCATTGTTGCTGGTACCGTTGACCTGCGCGCCCGCGCTGTCGGTGGAGACGCGGGTGGTGGTGCCGGTCGTCAGGTTCTTGACGAAGACGTCGGTCAAACCGTTCGTGTCGCCGGCCACGAGATTGGTGGCGCCGCTCTGGAAGGCAACGCGGGTGCCGTCGGCCGAGATCGAGGGGGTGGTGCTGGTGCCAGATGTGGTCTGCGCGCCCGTGCTGTCGGTGGAGACGCGGGTGGTGGTGCCGGTCGTCAGGTCCTTGACGAAGATGTCCTGCTGACCGTTCGTGTCGCCGGCCACGAGGTTGCTGGCGCTGCTCTGGAAGGCGACACGGGTGCCGTCGGCCGAGATCGAGGCGGTGTTGCTGGTACTGTTGCCCTGCACCCCCGCGCTGCTGGTGGAGACCAGGGTGACCGTGCCGGTGAGCGTGTCCTTGACGAAGACGTCCTGCTGAGCGTTCGTATCGCCGGCCACGAGGTTGGTGGCGAGGCTCTGGAAGACGACGTAGCGCCCGTCGGCCGAGACCTGGGATCCCGTTGCGGCCGTTTGGCTGACGGAGGTGCCCTGCGTTCCATCAGAAGCGGTCGATACGCGTGTGATGGCCATGCTCGTGTCCTGCGTGCCCGTGCCGGCGGAGATGCCCACGAACGATGGCACGGGCGTATCGCGGTGCGTATGATGAGGAAAGTGTCAAAATCACACATACTCACCAGAAGTCCTGGCCTCAACCTGCGTGCTGACACGATTTGTCAGTAAAATACCAGATAACACAGATAAAGTAGAATATAGAGTGCCTTTGTGGCGCAGATTTATCCAGAATTTGGCTATACGTGCGAGCAAAAAGATCGATTCATTCGTTGTGGAAAAATTTTACCGTATCTTTGTGGTTATGAAGACTGACAAATGTGCCATTGTATTTGTTCCTAGATGCTGGATTGGTGGTGTCGTATGTTGGGACAACGTTCGCGAAACTGCCAGGCTCGACCGTCCGGCGGGCCGCGGGGTCGGCTTCGGGGCCGCCGAGGTGTCGCCGGACACGGAGTGGTTCCCGGCGCGGGCTCGCGCTATGTAAGGTCGATGACCGATCCAAATCGTCGTCGCTTGCTCGCCACATCCGCAAGTGCTCTCGCCGCTGCGGGCCTCGCGACGGATGTGTCCGCACACGCGCTCACCGCCGCCCCCGACAACTGGATGACCGCGAGTCAGGGCGAACGCGACAGCGCCTACAACAACTCCACTGCGGTGCCGGGCAGTGCGGGGATCGTGGAGGGTTGGACGACGGACTCCGCCCGCCTCCGCGCGCAGCATGCCGGTACCATCGATCTCGCCTATGGGCCCCGCCCCCGCAACAAGTGGGATCTGTTTCCCGCCTCCGACCGCATGGCGCCCTGTCTCGTTCACGTTCACGGCGGCTACTGGCAGGCCCGTTCGCGCGAGAACTTCTCCTGCATGATGGAAGGCGTCCTCGCCGCCGGTTTCGCCGCCGCGATGCCGGGCTACACGCTGGCCCCGGACGCGACGCTCACCGAGATCGTGGCGGAGGTTCATCGTGCCCTCGACTGGCTTGCCGCCGAAGGCCCGGCACACGGTATCGCGGGACCGATCATTCTGTCGGGCTGGTCGGCGGGTGGCCATCTCTGCGCGGCAGGTCTCGGACATCCGAGCGTGCGCGCCGGTCTGGCGATGTCCGGCATCTACGAACTCGGACCCTTGCGAGACACCTACCTGAACGCGAAACTGCATCTCAGCGACGGCGAGATCGCGACGCTCTCGCCCTTGCGTCTGCCTCCTGTCGACAAGCCGCTGGTGCTCGCCTACGGCACCGCCGAGCTGCCGGCGCTCGTCGAGAACAGTCGAACCTTTCACGCCTATCGGTCGGCCAGACATCAGGCGGGAGCGTTGATCCCGGCGCCGCGCGCGAACCACTTCACGATCTACGATCACCTGCGGCCGTCGGATGGCGTTCTGACCCGGGCGGTTGTGGAGCTTGGACGCACGCTTCGCGCCTGACGGGCGCGGCCCGCCGCGCGGATGCCGCCGGGCGCTGCCCGCTCCGCCGGGGCTTCCACGAACCTCCGATGAAGACGATGCGGTCGATGAGCCTGTCGCGACGCACCGACGACCGCGCTGGATCGCGGAAGGATCGGCATCGTCGTGTCGGCATCACGGCTTTATCCCAGAAAATGGAGCAGATCGCTCTCGAGGGCTAAGTCGGCAGGAGTGTCGCAACACGCATCCAAAGATCCTGTGCGAAGGACCGGATCGATCTTTCGAGGATGGCCCGCGTCGCGTCTGCGGCGCGCGGGGTGCGGGGGTTCGGAAGACTTGCGAGCCCACACGGGAATCTCGCGAATCGGATTGCCTCGAACGCACAGATCTTCGCGCCTTGATCCAGATCAAGGCCAACGCGAAGGCCTAACTGCACCTTTCCTGAGACCGGGCCTACCGGCCCCGCCCATAGGGAGGCCTTCCCATGGATATGAGATCGCTTCCGACCCTCGGCGACCATGGCGCGACGCCATCCGCCGATGAGCGAGCCTCCGTCTGGCCGTTGCACCGGCTTGACGACCCGATGTTCGGTGACCGTCGCGTCGGCCTGCCGGCGCCCCTGCGAGGCGGTATCGTGCCGCGCATGAATGTCGTGGAGAAGGGTTCACGGACGAGCACCGCCTGCTCCCACGGCGTCTCCGCCCGCAGCCCGGGCCTGCCCTCTTGCATCGAGGCCGAAGGCATTGCGGCCAGCCTGGACGAGGGGGGCCTGACGGTGAGGTTCCCCAAGGACGCGATGACGTCACTCGCGCCCCAGCGCATCGCGATCAGGGCCCCATGAGCGGCGTCGGCATGAGCGGCGTCGGCGTGAGCGGATTGGCCATGCGTGTATGGCTGGTCCGACGGCTGGCGAGGAGCGACCACCTCGACGAAGTGGCCCGTCACGCCCTGCTTGCCCTTCCGCTTGAACCGCGACCCGTGGCGGCGCGTGCCGAACTCGACGGTGGAGCAGGCCCGAGCGGCCTCCACCTCATTCTCGACGGCGTGGCCTGTCGCTCCGTGCGGGAACCCGGAGGAAATCGACGCATCGTGGCGCTGTTTCTACCCGGCGACCTTTGCGCGTCGCGTTCGCTGCTTCCACTCGAACTTCCGGGCAAAGTCGAAACCCTGTCGGCCTGCGCGGTCGCCGACATTGCCCACGACACGCTGCGCTCCCTGGTCCGAGCCCACCCGGGTATCGAGCGGAGTCTTGCCTGGTTGACGCTCCTGGAACTGGGCATCGCCCAGCGCTGGCTCGTCAATGCCGGGCGGGATGCCGAAGGCCGCGTCGCCCATCTCATCTGCGAGATCGTGGCCCGGCTCCGCGCGGTCGGATGCCGGGAAGGCGAAGCATTCGCCAACGGCGTCCGGCAGGCGGTAATTGCCGACATCGCGGGGATTTCCATCGTTCACGTCAATCGCGTGCTGCACGCCCTCCAGGACGCCGACCGGATCAGGCTCGTGAAAGGCGTGATCACCGTCCCGGATCCCGATCGGCTCGCGGCCTATGCGGACTTCGACCCGGGTTACCTGCGCCTGCCCGAGCCGGTCGAACCGTCCCTGTCGGACTTCGATCCGCTCCGAAGGCTCAGCGTCGTCGATGGCGGGAACGCCGTCGCTCTCTGACAGGTCCAGATCCGGCTTGGACGGGGACACCGGCGACGACCTCGGACCGCTCGGCTCGCGTCATCCAGGGTCACGCGAATCGGACCTGAGCGGTTGCGCGATCAATGGGACATCAGACAGGGAACAGCGCCTTTCGACAGCAGGTCCTGCGTCACGCCGCCGAAGAACCATTCGCGCAGGCGGCTGTAGCCGTAGGCGCCCGTCACGATCAGGTCCGCGTCGAATGCGCCGGCCGCTGTCCTGAGGTCGTGCGCGACGGTCCAACCCGACGACGTCACGACCTGTGCGGTCGCATTGACGTCGTGCAGCGTCAGGTATGCGGCGACGTCCTCGATCTCGGTCCGATCTTCGCCATCGGCGATCCGCACCACCTGGACGGCGTCGGCCCGCCGCAGGAACGGCAGGGCGTCCGAGACGGCCCGGCGCGTCTGAAGCGTGTTCTTCCAGCCCACCACGATGCGCCCCGCCTTGAGGTGCTCGACGCCCGGCGGGACCACCAGCACGGGTCGGCCACTGCCCATCAGCACGTCGCCGAGGTCGACGGCCATGCCGGGGGAGATTTCCTCGTCGTCCGCGGGGCGCCCGACGACGATCAGGTCCGCGGCCCGCGACTGCCGGTTCAGGAAGGGGACCGGGGCGGCGAGGTCGGAACGCCAGGCGACCCGATCGTTCAGGCACGAGGCCTCCCGGAAGATCTGCTCCGCGCCCCTGAGCCGGTCGAGGGCGGCCTGCCGGATCTCCTCGATGGCCATGCCGGCTGGAACGATGGTTTCGCCGAAGCCCTGCGGATAGTCCGGCAGGCCGCCGGCCGCCCCGACCAGACGCGCGCCGAAGCGGTGTGCGAGTTCCGCGGCGAGACGGACCCGCGCCGCGGCGTGGCGCCCGTCATCGACCGCGACCATGAGGCTTGCAAAGGACATCGGATCCGCTCCCGGGCTCGAACGTGCGACGCCGTCAGGGTGCGGCCCGTGTCGGTGCCGGGCCTTGATCTGCCTCAACACCGCGCCGGTCCTGTCCGCGGAACGGGCCGCACCCGTGCCGTGGCGCGAAGCCCTGTCCCGTCGGCGCCGGTCTCTCCCTTGAGGTGGATCAATGTTGCCAGGCCTGCGGGGGAGCAGGATGCGTCACACGACCGGGCGCACTCGCGCTCCTGCCGGACCGAATCGCCGCGAAAGAAGTGTCTCCATGAACGACGAGAGCCTGCGCCAGCGCATCGTCGAGGCGTTCGACTTCGCGCTCAGCATCGATACGGCCCATACTGGCGTCGCCGTGGACAAAGGCATCGTCACGCGCACGGGCCATGTCGGGAGCGACAGCGAGCACGTAGTGGCCGAGAATGCGGCCCGGACGGTGCGCGGCATGGTCGACGCGATCACGGTGACGGACGCCGAGGTGATCCTGGTGGGCAAGCCGCACGCCTGGCACGCGCCGCAACCGCGTCGCGAACGACGCATGGTGTGCACTCCGTCGATGACCACCTGACGCTCGCGTGAGCCGGGGCCGGGCTCGCGGCTCACCCCGCTCCGACCCTCCGACGCCGTCGCCGAACAGGGGATTCCGATGTCCTATGCCAGCGTCATGGTCGCGGTGGATCTCGATGAATCCACCCGCGGCCGGATCCGCCTCGCCGGGCACCTCGCCGACGCCTTCAAGGCCCGCCTCATCGGGGTCGCGGCCGAGATGCCGGCCTACGAGGCCGCGCCGGTGGGACCGACCCTCGGCAGCGCCTATTGCCTCGCCTCGGTCCAGGAAGCCGTCCTGAACGACTTGCGGATCGCGCACGCGGCCTTCGAGGAAGCCGGCGCCGGCCGAAGCCGCGTCGAGTGGCGCTCGAACCTGGACTTTCCGATGGAGTTCCTGGCCCGCCAGTCGGCCGCCGCCGACCTCGTGGTCGTCGGCCGGGGCGATGCGGGCAACCCGCTCCTGTCGGTCGATCCGGGCGACGCGGTGATGCGGCTCGGCGCCCCGGTGCTGGTCGTGCCGCCGGGGGTGGAGCATCTCGATGCGCAGCGGGTGGCCGTCGCCTGGAAGACCACGCGCGAGGCCCATCGCGCCCTGCGGGATGCGTTGCCCTTCCTCGCGCGGGCCTCCCACGTCGTGGTGCTCGCCATCGACGATGGCGCGGGTGCCGCCGACACGCGGGACGTCGTCGGCTTCCTCCAGGCCCACGACGTCCACGCATCCGCCGTGGCGAAGGACGCCCTCGGCAGTTCGACCGCCGAAGCGCTCGTCGAGGCGGCCAGCGAGCATGCCGCCGACCTGATCGTGGCCGGCGCCTACGGGCACGGCCGCCTGCGCGAATGGGCCTTCGGCGGCGTCACCCGTGACCTGCTCGCCGGCTGCCCCATGTGCTGCCTGATGAGCCACTGACGGTAACACGCGCCCGGTTCGGAGCGACCCCATGAACGGCAGGCGGAACCTCATGATCCCGCATGACGGCTCTGTCGTCGTCTGCGACGGCCGCCGGGTCCTGCTGCCCCGCGTTGCGGAGCTTAGCCGTCTAGGAGCTTGCCCGTCTCAGAACTTGCGCACGATCGGCGCTGGGGCGGCGACCGCCGGCTCGCCGAAGACGTAGCGGAAGCCCACCGAGACGATGTCGGCGCTGCTGTCGGCGACGCCCGCGAAGGCGATGTTCTGAACGTTGTAGTCCCGCCCGGCGCCCGACAGGATGCGGCCCTTCTCGACGAAGAAGTGCGAGTAGGCGGCGGTCAGGACCAGCTTCTCGCTCCAGCGGTAGCTCGCGCCCACCGAGACGTTGACGCGGTTGTTGTCGGGCAGGCGCACAGAGCGGTTCTCGAAGTCGATGGGCGAGACCTCGTAGGCGACGCCGCCCCGGACGGTGAGAGCCGGCGACCAGTCGTACTCGGCACCGACCGCGTAGGTGAACCCGTCCTTGTAGTTCAGGGGCAGCGCGGTCCCGGCGCGGCCGAGGACCAGCGGGACGACGGCGACGTTCTTGAGGCGGCTCCAGTTATCCCATTCGAACCCGAAATTGACGCGGGTGACGGGGTTGATCGCCTGGGTCACGCCCACCGTGACCTTCTCGGGCGTGTTCAGGTTGGCCACCACCGGACCGCCGAGGGGGGCGGCGGCGCCGGGCAGCCGGAGCGAACCCTCGATGTCGTGATGGACCGAGGAGCGGTAGCCGACGCCGAAGGCGGTTCCGGCCCAGGGGGTGACCAGCACGCCCGCCGTGAAGCCGACGCCCCAGGAATCGCCCGCCAGGCGCGCGCTCGCGAGGTTCGCTGGGTCGAAGGGCACCCCGGTGATCTGCGCCTGCTTCAGGGTGAGCTTGAAATACTCGATGTTGGGACCGGCGGCGATGGAGAGCCACTCGTTCACCTTGAAGCCGATCACCGGATTGAAGGCGAGGGTGAAGATCCGGTTCGAGCGGCCGTAGAGCTCGCCCGCCCAGGTGTCGCGCGGCTTCGTCACGAGGCCGAAGGGCGCGCCGGTCTGGATGCCGACCCAGAGCCGGTCGTTCAGCTGGTAGGAGGTGGCGCCCGCCGGCACGATCGCGCCCTGCCCGATGTCGCCGCTGTCGCCCAGGCGCGCGAAGGCCGGGTTGGTACCCGCCTCCGGGGTGATCTTGCCGGACAGGTTGATCAGGCTGAGGTTCTGCTCGGTGACCCAGCCCGGCCGCATGGTCACGGTGGCGGGGTTCCAGAACATCGACGAGACGCCGCCGGAGCCGGAGGCCGTGCCCGCGAAGGCCATGCCCTGTGCCTCGGTGCTCTGCTCGCGGATGCCGAAGGCACCGGCCGAGGCCTGCGTGACGCCGGCGGCGAGGAGAGCAACGGAAACGCCCGAGAGCGCCCAGCTGCGGTAAGAACGGCTCCGAATCGTGCCCATCATGTCGTGAGACCCACCCCTATGCGTGGTGCTTGGCTTGGTCCCGCCCTGTCGGACCGGACGCTGCACCTTGGACACGACAATGACGCGGCCTCAGCGACTGCGCAATGTCTGGACCTGCAAGTAAAGACCAAGAAGAATTTTGTACCTAAACTGGAATTTGCGCGATATTGCAGGAAGCGAGCCTCTAACCGATGGGCACAGGCAGAATGGTTCACATCTAAACTTTTGTCGGCTTGAATAAGCGTCGAAACAGAAAAATGGCCCGGTGCCGCATCTCGGGGCGGCGGTGTGACCTTTTGGTGACGAATCGGGCAACCCCGGCGGTATCGGCCGTGACCATGCTGGCGATTTGCCCACCGGACCGCGTCCCGCGCCCCTTGCCGTTCCGGTCCGTCCGATCGATGTCTGCCGGAAAGATCCTGCGCGGAGGAACGAGCGATGAAACTGATCCGTCACGGCGAGAGCGGCGACGAGAAGCCCGGCCTCGTCGATGCACGCGGCGGCTTGCGCGACCTCTCGGACCATGTCCGCGACATCGCCGGATCCGTGCTGTCGCGCGAGACCCTGGAGCGCCTGCGCCGGATCGACCCGGAGAGCCTGCCGCTCCTGCCCCCTGCGACCCGCCTCGGTCCCTGCGTCGGTGGCACCCGCAATGTCGTCGCCATCGGCTTGAATTTCACCGACCACGCCGCCGAGATCGGCGCCGACATCCCGCCGGAACCAATCCTGTTCAACAAGGCGCCCTCGTGCCTCGGGGGCGCCAACGACCGGGTGATCCTGCCCAAGGGCTCGGCCAAGACAGATTGGGAGGTGGAACTCGCCCTCGTGATCGGCGCGCGCGCCTCCTACGTGCACGCCAACGAGGCCCTGTCCTACGTGGCGGGCGCCTGCATCTGCAACGACGTCTCCGAGCGCGAATTCCAGATGGAGCGGGGCGGCACCTGGGCGAAGGGCAAGGGCTGCCCGACCTTCGGTCCGCTGGGCCCCTGGCTCGTCACCCTCGACGAGATCCCGGACCTCAAGAACCTCGCCATGTGGCTGGACGTGAACGGCACCCGCATGCAGACGGGCTCCACCGCGACGATGATCTTCGATCCGGCGCAACTCGTGGCCTACGTCTCGCACTTCATGATGCTGGAGCCCGGCGACGTCATCACCACGGGTACGCCCCCCGGCGTCGGCATGGCCCGCAAGCCGCCCCGCTTCCTGCGCAACGGCGACGTGATGACCCTCGGGATCGCGGGTCTCGGCACGCAGCGCCAGGAAATCGTCGCCTTCGACGACTGGACCGCGAAGGTCGCGGCGGGTGAGCCGACGCATTGAGGCCGCACGCCCGGCTTGATTTTTAGGCCGGGATTCGCCTCATGGGGCCATGACCGAGACCCTGGCCCCCCGCGCATCCACCCCGGCCGCCGAGACCGCCGCGATCCGCCACGACTGGAGCGTGGCCGAGATCCAGGCGATCCACGACCTGCCGCTCCTCGACCTCGTCTATCGGGCAGCGGCGGTCCACCGCGCCCACAACGACCCGGCCGACATCCAGCGTGCCGCCCTGCTCTCGATCAAGACCGGCGGCTGCCCGGAGGATTGCGCGTACTGCCCGCAATCGGCCCACCACAAGGGCACCGGCATGGCCCGCGAGCGGCTGATGCCGGTCGATGCGGTGCTGCGGGAGGCCGCCGCCGCCAAGGCCAACGGGGCGCACCGCTTCTGCATGGGCGCGGCCTGGCGCCAGCCCAAGGACGGGCCGGAATTCGACGCGGTGCTCGCCATGGTGCGGGGCGTGCGCGGTCTGGGCATGGAAGCCTGCGTGACGCTGGGCATGCTCACCCCCTCGCAGGCCGGGCGCCTCGCGGAGGCCGGGCTCACCTCCTACAATCACAACCTCGACACCGGCCCGGACTTCTACGGCGACATCATCTCTACGCGGACCTACGAGGACCGCCTGACCACCCTGGAGAACGTGCGCGCGGCCGGCATCGGCGTCTGCTGCGGCGGCATCGTCGGCATGGGCGAGGGCGTGAAGGACCGGGCCGGCATGCTCCAGGTGCTGGCCAACCATGCGCCCCACCCGGAGAGCGTGCCGATCAACGCCCTCGTGGCGGTGGAGGGCACGCCCCTGGAGGACCGCCCGGCGGTCGACCCCCTCGACCTCGTGCGCATGTGCGCCACGGCTCGCATCGTGATGCCGCGCGCGCGGGTCCGCCTCAGCGCCGGCCGCAAGGGCCTGACCCGCGAGGCCCAGATCCTCTGCTTCCTCGCCGGCGCCAACTCGATCTTCTACGGCGAGCGCCTGCTCACCACCGCCAACAACGAGACCGATTCGGACGCCGAACTGCTGCAGGACCTCGGCATCGCGGTGCCGGGCCTGACCCTGGCGGCGGCGGAGTAAGGCGCGATCCCCGGCAGGTCTTCGGGTCCGGCGCGACCCCGCCCGTTCACCCCACCGGGTCGGGGATCACGATCCGGAAGCAGGTGCCGGCCGGGGTCTCGTCGAGGGACAGGGTTCCGCCGTTGAGCTGGATCAGCTCCGACGCGATGGCGAGGCCGAGGCCGGTGCCGCCCGGGCGCGAAGCGCCCTTGAAAGGGCTGAACAGGTGCTCGCGCGCCCGCGCAGGCAGGCCCGGGCCGTTGTCGGTGACCAGGACCATGGTGCCGCTCCCGGTCTGGATGCGCCGCGCCTCGATGGTGATGGTGGGTTCGACGCGCGTCACCGCCTCGTAGCCGGGGCCGGGCGGCGCCAGGGCCTGGACCGCGTTGCGCACGATGTTGGCGAGCGCCCGGGAAAACTGGTCCGGATCGACGCAGATCCGCAGGCCGTTCGGGCAGATCTCGCGGATCACGATGTCCGAATCGCGCTCGCGCCCCGACAGGTCCGCCTGCTCGGCGATGATGGCGGCCAGCGGCACCAGGCGCCGGTTCGGATTGCGCTCCGTGGCGCGGCCATAGGCCAGAGTCTCCTCGCAGAACCGAATCGCCCGGTCGAGGGTCGCCACGAGGCGCGGGGCGACGCGCTGGACGAGCGGATCGGCGACGCCGTCGAGACGGTCGCTGAGGAGCTGCGCGGTGGTCAGGAGGTTGCGTAGCTCGTGATTGATCTTGCTGACCGAGAGCCCGAGGTCAGCGAGATGCCGCTTCTCGCGCAGCTCGCGGGCCAGCGCCGTCTCCATCTGCGCCAGCGCCACCTCCGCGTTGCCGATTTCGTCGGTGCGCCGCGAGGGCACGATGACGCCGTCGGCCGCCTCCGGGTCCTGCGCGAATTCCGTGATGTTGTGCACGAGCCGCCGCACCGGGCGGACGATGGCCCGCTGCAGGACGAGGAAGATCAGGCCCGCCACCGCCGCCGCGATGGCGAGGGACGACAGGGCGAGCTGGATCGCGAAGGCCGTCACGGCGTCGCGCACCGGCAGGCAATCGATCAGGATCTCCACGAGGTCGAAGCCGTCGCTGCCGTGCCCGATGACGCGAATCGGACGGGTGCCGTCCGCCATCAGCGTGCGGGCCACGCCGCGGATCGACTCGATCAGGTCCTCCTCGCGCAGGTCGATGTGGTCGGAGACCGCGTCCGGCACCGTCTCGTTGGAGAGCAGGCGCCGGGTGCCGTTGCCCTGCACCACGATGGCCCGCGCGCCCACCCCCGCCAGGAGGCGCTGGGCGAGGCTCTCCGAGACGCGCTGGTCGGGGGCCGCGTCGAGCACCAGGGCGGCCACCTGCGCGGCCGCGATCCGATCGGACAGCCACATGCGCCGGTAATTGGCGACCGTGGGCACGTAGACCAGCACTTCGATGACGGCCACGAAGGCCACCGTCAGCAGGAAGAGGCGCCCGGACAGGCCGAGGTGCCGGCCGAGGCCGCGCGCCGCCGGCACGCTGGGCGCGGCGACCTCCTGATCGAACACAACGCGTGAATTCACACCCATCTTGGTTCTTCGGGTTCCCGGTCCCCTCGGCGCGGCGGGTGTCGGCTTGAGGTCCGGCTGACGGTGACCCGACGGCGTTTCCAGAGCGTAAGCTCGATGCGCGATTTGACCTCATAACGCTCATGAGGCCGTTAGGCTGCCCCGCGTCTCGCAGATTCTGATCAGACTTATGGCTAAATTCGATCAGAAATTCACGGTTCCTCCATACCGGCGGCGCCGGCACGCGATGTGCGCTGGAAGCGCCTGCGGAGGAATACCGAGAACAGCGCGAAGGCCGCCAGGGCGCCGAGGCCCGCGACCATCCTGGGGGTCACCAGGGTCCGCAGGGTCAGGGCGTTCTCGCAGTCGAGCCCGTCGGCGGCCAGACACGCCGCCTTGGCGCTCTCGTGGGCAAGGACCACTTCCTCGATGGCCGCTCCGGTGGAGGCGTAGATGAAGACGCCGGGCAGCAGCCCCACCAGGGTCGCGAGCACGAAGGTGCTGCGCTTCACCCCGAAGGCGGCCGGCGCGAGGTTCGTCATCCAAAACGGGAAGATCGGCAGCAGCCGCAGGAAGGCGATGTAGCCGAAGGCATCCGCGCGGAACCCGGCCGCGAGCCCGGCGAGCCGGGGTCCGGCCCGGCGCAGCAGCAGATCGGCCGCCGCCCCGCGCCCGATGGTGAAGACGATGGCGGCCCCCGTCGTCGCCGAGGCCAGGGCGATCAGGGCGCCCGGCACGATGCCGAACAGGAAGCCGCACAGCATCGTCAGGAACAGCGAGGCCGGCACCGAGACGACCACCGCCGAGACGTAGACGAGGTAGGCCACCACCATGGCGCGGAAGCGGTCCTCCGCCACCCAGGCGATCAACCAGGCCCGCGAGGCCAGGAGCCGGTCGAGGCTGAGGAGATGCGAGGCGCCCGAGACCAGAGCGGCGAGCGAGGCCCCGACCAGGAGCAGGAGTGGGAGCCAGCGCAGGACCCGCCGCATCCGCGTGGGCCGCGCCGCCGGTGATTCCGGGGTCGGCTCGGCCAAGGAGGGCGGGCGCGTGCTCACCCGGGCTTGCGCATCCGCAGGATCTTGAAGAACCCGCCGGGGAAAGTCGGCGCGACGCCGATGAACTCGACCCCGTGCGACCGGGCCCAGGCCTCGATCCGGGTCGACTTGAAGTCCGAGGACCAGCCGATCTTGGTGCAGAGCGGGGCAACGATCTCCTCGACCTTGGCCACCGGGCCGGTGCTCTGTCCGAAGTGGTTGGCGAGGACGATCTCGCCGCCGGGCCGGACCACGCGCAGGAACTCGGAGAGCGCGGCTTCCGGGTCCGGCACCAGCGTGATCAGGAACTGGGCCACCACCGCGTCGAAGCTGGCATCGGCATAGCCGAGGCGGCAGACGTCCATGACCTGGAGGCCGCGCACGTGGCGCAGGCCCCGGCGCAGCACCTTGGCGCGGGCGCGCTTGAGCATGTCCTCGGAGAGGTCGACGCCGCAGACGAAGCTCGTGGGCGGGTAGTAGCCGAGCGACAACCCCGTGCCGACGCCGGCCTCGAGGATGCGGGGCCCGCAGGCGACGGCGGCCTCGACCGCGTCGCGGGCGGCTGGCTCGGTGAGCTTGTCGTAGACGACGTCGTAGACCGGCGCCCAGCGCGCATAGGCCTTGCGCATCAGGGCGGTGCTTGGACCGGCCTCCCGCGGCTCGCTCAGCATGACGATCTCGAAGTCCTGTGTGGGGAGAGGGTGGATGGGCCTTGCGCGGTCGGGCGACTTGTTCGGTCAGGCAGCTTGCGCAGCGCCGCGGGCCAACGCGTCGACCCGCCGAATGGTGCCGCCGCCGAGCACGCGGGCGCGGGGGCCGTCATCGGCGTAGATCACGCAGGCCTGCCCGGGCGAGACGCCGTCCTCGGGAGTCGCGAGCTCGATCTCGGCCCCGTCGCCCTGGGGGTCGCGGAAGAGGAGCGCCGGCCGGGGCTCACGGGTGGAGCGCACGCGCACCGCCACGGGGCGCGCGGCAGCCTCGCCCGGTCCGCCGAGCCAGTTCATGTCCCCGAGGCGGATCCGGCTCGTGGCCAGGGCCGTGCGCGGGCCGACCACCACGCGGGCGGTGTCCGGCTCCAGGCGGATCACGTAGAGGGGCTCGCCCACGGCGAGGCGCAGGCCCCGGCGCTGGCCGACGGTGTAGTGGATGATGCCCTCGTGCCGCCCCAGCACCTGTCCGCCGAGGTCGACGATGTCGCCGGCCCGGGCCGCGTCGGGGCGCAGGCGCGCGATCACGTCGGCGTAGCGGCCCTGCGGCACGAAGCAGATATCCTGACTATCGGCCTTCTCGGCCACCGCGAGGCCGAGTTCCCGGGCGAGCCGCCGCGTCTCGTCCTTGGGCAACTCGCCCAAGGGAAAGCGCAGGAAGTCGAGCTGCTCGGCCGTGGTCGCGTAGAGGAAGTAGCTCTGGTCGCGGGCCGGATCGAGGGCCCGGTAGAGCCCGCGCCCGCCGGCCGCCTCCGGGCGGCTCGCCACGTAATGGCCCGTGGCGAGGCAATCCGCCTCGAGATCGCGGGCCGTGCGCAGCAGGTCGCGGAACTTGATGGAGCGGTTGCACTCCACGCAGGGAATCGGGGTCTCGCCGGCCAGATAGCTCTCGGCGAAGCGGTCGATCACGGATTCGCGGAAGCGGTCCTCGTAGTCGAGGACGTAGTGCGGGATGTCGAGGGCCTCGGCCACCCGGCGGGCGTCGTGGATGTCCTGGCCGGCACAGCAGGCGCCCTTGCGGTGCGTGGCGGCGCCATGGTCGTAGAGCTGGAGCGTGATGCCGACGACGTCGTAGCCCTGGCGCTTCAGGAGCCCGGCCACGACGGAGGAATCGACGCCGCCCGACATGGCGACGACGACGCGCGTCTCGTGCGGAGCCTTGGGAAGATCGAGGGAGTTCATTGCGCCAGGGTTTGCCGGAGAGGGCCGGTCCGACCCTACGCGTGAGTCTATAGCGATCCTCGCCCCGGGTTTCCAGGGCGGGCGTATCGGGGCTCTCCCCGGGCGACGCGCGCGACCGCGACGTGGGGCACGTGGTCAAAGCTGCCGGGTCGGGGCAGGAATTGCCGAGCCGCGCGATCCCGGCCGATGCCGGATCGCAAGCAATCCCTTCAGAATCAGTGCCTTGTCGCGCCTCACGTCTGGCCCGCCGCTTGCGCTCCGTCGCCCAGGGAGAAACGCGGCGCATGGCCTTTCCGGCGATTGATATGGATTCCTCGACTCCGCGCCTCGCCTCGGCGATGCCCGCCCGATCCCGGGAGCCGGGTGCCCGCGCCTTTCGGATCGACCCGCCGGCCCGGGAGGTCGCGCCGCCGGTGCGCGAAGCGTCCAAGGCGACTGAACCCAAGGCGACGGAACCCAGGGCGCCCACGCACGAACCGGACGCCTCCGCCGCGGCGACGGATTTCCTGCCCTTGCTGGAGCGGCGATCGTCGGCGGCGGACCGGGCTTCATCGCGTGCCCCGACGAGTTCGGCGCAGGCGGCCCGCAACCCGTCGTCCCGGACGGCGGCGACACCGGGTGCCGGTCCGCTACCGGATGCTGGTTCCGCGCCGGATGCCGGGTCCTCCGAGCCGACCTCCGCCGCGATAGCGGTCGCCGGGGCAGCACCGGACGCCTCCGGCGCGGCGACTGACCCAGCCACGAAGGCGGATACCGAGACGACGCCCGACGCGCTCCAGGAGACGGAGGCCGCCCCGGTCAATCCGACGCCACCCCCGGTCGTGATTGTGCTCCCCGCGCCCCCGGCCTTCGCCGGGATTCTGCCGTCCGAGGGTACGGCGCCGGCGATGCAAACGGAGGCCGCCCCGGCCAATCCGATCACGCACCCGGCCGCGCTCGCGCAGCCCGCGGCCCCGGTCTCCGCCGGGACGCAGCCGTCCGAGGGTACGGCTCCGGCGACGACGCCCGCCGGTACCTCTGTCGCGCAGAGGATGGTCGCCGCGTTCGCGACCCAGGCGGGGGAGATCGATCCGAACGCCGAATCCGTCGTCTCGTCATCGACGCCGCAGGATGTCGCGGATTCGGCGCAGGCCGGGGCCGGTCTCGCCGGGGTCCTGGCCTCGCTCCAGCCCGCGACTCCAGGCCCGATGTCTTCGGCCAGCCCGACCCAGCCGCCGCCCGCGACCCGGACGGGCGAGGTCGCCGCCTCGGTCGCCGGAGCGCAGCTTGCCGGGGCGGCTGCATCCGGCCCGCGCGGTGCGTCCCGCCCGGGCGGGGGCGAGGCCGCGACCTCGGGCGAATCGGCAGTCTCCTCGAAGGACGGCGAGGCCGCGTCGTTCCTGGCGGCGAATGCCGATCCCACGGCGCTCCTGGCACAAACACCCGCCCCGGCGCCGGCAGCGCAAGCGCCCGCGTCGCAGGCGGCGATGACGGTCAGGCACGAGGCCCAGACCCCACTACCAATCCCCCTGGGGGCGGTGCCGATGACGATCGGCCTGCGCTCGCTCTCGGGCAGCAATAATTTCGAGATCCGCCTCGATCCGAAGGATCTCGGCCGGATCGAGGTCAACCTCGCCATCGACAAGGAGACCGGCGCGGTTCAGGCCAGCCTGGTGGTCGACCGGCCCGAGACCCTGGCGCTGCTTCAGCGCGACGCCGGCAACCTGCAGCAGGCGCTCACCCAGGCCGGTCTCGACGCCCCCGACGGCAGCATCTCCCTGAGCCTGCGCGGCGACGGGGCCGGCAGCGGAGCGGACGGCCAAAGCTCGAACGGTCAAGGCTCGGGCGCGCAAGGCTCGGGCGCGCAAGGTTCCGGCGCTCATGGCTCGGGCTCCCAGGGCCAGCCGCGTCGACCCAGCCAAGAGACCCAAATCCCGCTGGATGCCGTGTTGCAGCGCCTCTACGGCGCCGGACGCGGCATCGACATCCGAATCTGAGGAAACGATCCCATGGCGTCCGGCATCAGCAGCACCACAAGCAGCACCGCCACGGGTGCGGCCACCAAGACTTCGTCGCAGGAACTGGCGGGCAACTTCACGCAGTTCCTGACGCTGCTCACCACGCAGTTGAAGAACCAGAACCCCCTCGACCCGATGGATACCAACCAGTTCACGCAGCAACTGGTGCAGTATGCCGGCGTCGAGCAGCAGCTGAAGTCGAACGACCGCCTCGATTCGATCCTCACCAACGCGAAGTCGTCGAGCGCGGCCTCGGCCACGGGGTTCATCGGCCAGACCATCACGGCGGACGGCAGGACCACCGCCCTGAAGAGCGGCGCGGCCAGCTGGACCCTGACCCCGGCCCGAGCCGCGACGCAGGCCCGGATCACGATCAGCGACGCCAAGGGCAACGTGGTCGCGACCCAGACCAAGGCGCTGGCCGCCGGCGTCCAGACCTTCGCCTGGGACGGCCGCTCCACCAGCGGCTTCACGTCCGCCGACGGCACCTACGCGATCAAGGTGGACGCGGTGGACGCGACGGGCGCCAAGGTGGCCGTTGACACCCAGGTCGCCGGGACCGTGGACGGCATCGACCTCACGGGGACGGAACCGGTGCTCCTGCTCGGCACGACCCGGATCCCGCTCTCGGCCGTTCAGAACATCGGCGCCAAGTTGTCCACATGAACGCCGTATGATTCCAAAGCGATCGAACCGCTTCAAGATATCTTAAGCGGGCAGGACTAGCTTCCAATCTCGACAGGTCAGTCGAGTTGTAGAGCGTATCATGACCGAACCAAGCCGCCCGAGAGTGAAGTACGTGATCGGGCCTGATGGAAGTCCGTTAACCATTGCGGATCTTCCGCCGACCACCACCCGTCGATGGGTCATCCGTCGCAAAGCCGAAGTGGTTGCCGCCGTCCGGGGCGGTCTGCTCAGCCTCGAAGAAGCCTGCCAGCGCTACACCCTCACCACGGAGGAATTCCTGAGCTGGCAGTTCTCCATCGATCAGCACGGTCTGGCCGGCCTGCGCACCACGCGCATCCAGCACTACCGGCACTGAGCGCGAGACCCGCCGGGGCATCGGTCGAACCACCAGGGCCCCGTCATCGGAAGCCGCGTCCCCTCATCCGGGCGCGGCTTTCGCGATTCCGGAGCCGGGATGCGGCGCCCTGCGTGCCATTCGTTAACCGGACGCTAACCATGGCCTGGGCAAATTTTGCCGGGCGAGCGCGGAGTGTCCGTCGCTTCGGGTCGGATGGGTACGTGGCGTCGTGAAACCGGTCTTCGACCTCGTGGCAAAGCTCGGACCGGCGCGGCTCGCCGCCATGGCCGCCGTCACGATGACGCTGATCGGCTTCTTCGCCTTCGTGATCCTGCGCGTCTCGAAGCCCGACATGGGCGTGCTCTTCGCCGACCTGTCGATGTCGGATTCCTCGGCCGTGATCCGCGACCTCGATGCGCGCGGCATCAAGTACGAGACCCGGGGCGATGCCGGCCAGACCGTGATGGCGCCCCGCGCCGACCTCCCGCGCCTGCGCATGGACCTCGCCGGCAAGGGCCTGCCGAGCCAGGCCGGCGTCGGCTACGAGATCTTCGACAAGGGCGACGCCTTCTCGTCCACCAACTTCGTCCAGAACGTGAACCACCTGCGGGCGCTCGAGGGCGAGTTGTCCCGCTCGATCCGGGCGATCGGGCGCGTTCAGGCCGCCCGCGTCCACCTCGTAATCCCGGAGCGCCGCCTGTTCGAGCGCGACCGCGAGAGCCCGAGCGCCGCCATCGTCCTCAAGCTGATGGGTGACCTCGACGCCTCGCAGGTGCGCGCCGTCCGTCACCTCGTGGCGTCGGCGGTCGAGGGGCTCAAGCCGGAGCGCGTTTCCATCGTGGACGAGCGCGGTCGGCTCCTGGCCGACGGCGCGCGCGGGGCCGAGGCCGAGACCGGGGCCGGCATGGAGGAGAAGCAGGTCGGCATCGAGCGGCGCCTGCGCTCCCAGATCGAGGAAATCATCGCGGGCATCGTCGGGGCCGGGCGCGCCCGCGTCCAGGTCAGCGCAGAGCTCGACCTCAACCGCATCGAGAGCCGCTCGGAGAGCTACGATCCCGAGAGCCGGGTCGTGCGCTCCACCCAGACCCGCAGCGAGAACGCGCTTTCGGGCGGCGCCGAGGGCGCGGTCAGCGTCGGCAACGAGTTGCCCGGCGCCAACCAGCCCGGACAGGCTCCGACCCAGAAGGATTCGACGAACAAGAACGAGGAGACCACCAACTACGAGATCTCCCGCGTGACGAAGACCGAGGTCGCCGAGGGCGGCCGGGTCAAGCGGCTCTCGGTGGCGGTGGTGATCGACGGCGCCTACGTGGCCGGTCCCGACGGCAAGGCGGTCTATCAGCCGCGCCCGGCGGCGGAAGTCGAGCGGATCGCCGCCCTGGTTCGCACCGCCATCGGCTTCGACAAGGCGCGGGGCGATCAGGTCGAGGTGGTGAACCTGCGCTTCGCCGAATCGCCCGCGCAGGCCGCCTTCGTGGAGCCGAGCCTGATCCAGTCGCTGCTCAGCCCCTCCAAGGAGGAGGTGATGCGCATCGTCGAACTTGCCGTCCTCACCATGCTGACGCTGATCGTGCTGATGGCGGTGGTGCGCCCGCTCCTCAAGAAGGTGCTGGCGACCGACCCGATCCAGATCGCCCTCGTCGCCGGGGCCGGGGGCGCCGGTGCCGTCGCGGGGAACGCGGAGGCACTCTTGGCCCAGCCCGAGAACGCCACCGCGCGCCTCGTGGATTTTGCCCAGCTCAACGGCAAGGTCCAGGCCGAGACGGTGCAGCGCGTGGTCGACATGGTCCGCGCCAGCCCGAGCGAGACCGTGGAAGTCCTCCGCAACTGGATTCACGAGAGCTGATGCCGATCCTCCTTCACGCAGCCGCGAGGCGTTGAGCCCATGTCGTCGGGACTGAACATCCAGGCCGAGCTCGCCAAGGGCAGCAACGGCGCCTTCGGGGCCATGACGGGCGCCCAGCGCGCCGCCGCGCTGCTGCTGCTGCTCGGCGAGAGCGAGGGCGCGCCGATCTGGCAGATGCTCGACGAGGACGAGGTCAAGCTCGTCTCGCACGCCATGGTTCAGCTCGGGTCCCTGGAGGCCGAGACGGTCGAGAAGCTCATCGTCGACTTCGTCTCGCGCCTGTCTTCGGGCGGCGGCATCACGTCGAATTTCGAGCGCACGGAATCGCTCCTCCTGAAGATCTTCCCGAGCGAGCAGGTCTCGGCGATCATGGCGGAGATCAAGGGAGCTTCGGGCAAGCGCGTCTGGGCGAGCCTGACCCAGATCGACCCCGAGATCCTGGCCTCGTTCCTGCGCAACGAGTACCCGCAGACCGTGGCGGTGGTGCTCTCCAAGGTGCGCTCGGACTATGCCGCCAAGGTGCTGACCATCCTGCCCGAAGAATTCGCCATCGACGTCCTCAGCCGGATGCTCCGGATGGAGACGGTCCAGAAGGAGGCCCTGCGCCACATCGAGGAGACCCTGCGGGTCGAGTTCGTCTCCACCATCGCGCAGACCACACGGCGCGACGCCCACGAGCTCATGGCCGACGTTTTCAACGCCTTCGACCGGCAGACGGAGGGACGGTTCCTCACGGCCCTCGATCAGGCCAACCGGGGCTCGGCCAAGAAGATCCGCCAACTCATGTTCACCTTCGAGGACCTGCTCAAGCTCGATGCGGGCAGCGTCCAGACCCTGTTGCGCAAGATCGACAACGAGACCCTGTGCCGTGCGCTCAAGGGCGCCGACGAGCGCGTGCGCGGCTTCTTCCTGAAGAACATGTCCACCCGGGCGGCCAAGAACATCACCGACGAGATGGGTTCGCTCGGGCCCATCCGCCTGAAGGACGTCGACGAGGCCCAGGCCAAGATGACCGAACTCGCCAAGGAGCTGGCCGAGAAGGGCGAGATCATGATCGCCAAGTCGAGCGGTGAGGAGGAGCTGGTCTATTGAACGCGCGCCGGTTCCTCTTCGACACCGATTTCCGGCCCCGCCCGGACAATCCCGTCCACCAGCAGGAGGCGGCCGCGCAGGCGGAAGCCGTGCTGCGGGCCGAGGCCGAGGCCTATGCGCGGGGCCTGCGCGACGGCCAGGCTCTGGCCGAGCAGCAGGTCCAGGCCCGGCTCTCGGACGCCGTCACCCGCCTCGGCCTCGCCGCCGCGGGGCTGATCGGCCAGTCCGACGACCGGGACGCGGCCCGCGAGGACGAGGCGATGGACTTCGCCATCGCGCTCGCCCGCAGGATCGCCGGTGAAGCCCTCGACGCGCATCCGCTGGCCGCCATCGGCGACGCGGCGCGGGCCGCGCTCCAGCACCTGCGCGGCGTGCCCCACCTCGTCGTTCGGGTCCACGAGAGCCTCGTCGACGAATCCGAGGCTCTGGTGAAACGCCTGGCGCGCGAGCGCGGCTTCGAGGGCCGCCTCGTCGTCCTCGGCGAACCCGACCTCGCCCTCGGCGACGCCCGCATGGAATGGGCCGATGGCGGCGTCGTCCGCGACCGCGCCCGCATCGAGGGCGCCGTCTTGTCCGCCCTCGGCATCGTCGCCTGATCCCCGAACCCGAGAGCCCTCATGTCCGACGATTTCAGCCTGCCCCAGCTCAACGGAACGGATGCCTCCTTCGACGGGCTCGGCACCGAATCGATCCGCGACGCACCCACCACGCCCAAGAGCGCGGCCGACCTCGAACAGGTCTTCGACGTGCCCGTGATGGTCTCGGCGGTGCTCGGCTCCTCGCGCATGCCGATCGGCGACCTGCTTCGGCTCCAGCCCGGCGCCGTGCTTGAGCTCGACCGCAAAGTCGGCGAGGCCATCGACATCTACGTGAACAACCGCCTCGTGGCCCGCGGCGAGGTCGTGCTCGTCGAGGAACGCCTCGGCGTGACCATGACCGAGATCATCAAGAGCGACCACTGATACGTCATCCGCTTCATCAAAGCGGATGTCGTATCGGCAAGCCCGCGCGGCGCTTGAGCGAAATCCAAATCCGCCATCCCGAACGGATCAAACGGATTTGGTATGACCCCCTGCCCTTCCGGCCGCCGCGCGCCCCCGCGCGAAGCCGACCCTGACGGAGACCTTCGGCCATGCGCCTCCTCATCATCGGACGCCTGAACGGCGAACTGATCACCGCCTCGAAGATCGCCATGAACCGGGGCGCGGCCGTCACCAACGCCGAGAGCCTCGCCCAGGGGCTCGCGGTGCTGCGCGCCAAGGGCGCGGACCTCATCATGATCGACGTGACGCTCGCGATCCGCGAACTCGTCACGGCCCTCGCCGACGAGCGCATCCGCACCCCGGTGATCGCCTGCGGAGTCGCCACCGACGCCAGGGCGGCGGTCGCGGCCATCGAGGCGGGCGCGCGGGAATACATCCCCCTGCCGCCGGACCCCGAGCTGATCGCCGCCGTGCTGCAGGCGGTCTCAGAGGACGGGCGCGCCTTCGTCTGGCGTGACGCCTCCATGGAGCGGGTGGTCAAGCTCGCCGAGCAGGTGGCGCGCTCGGAGGCTTCCGTGCTCATCACCGGCGAGAGCGGCACCGGCAAGGAGGTGCTGGCCCGCCACGTCCACGGCAAGTCGAACCGGGCCAACCGCCCCTTCGTCTCCGTGAACTGCGCCGCAATCCCCGAGGCGCTCCTCGAATCCGAGCTGTTCGGCCACGAGAAAGGCGCCTTCACCGGGGCGGTGGCCCGCCGCATCGGCCGCTTCGAGGAGGCGCATGGCGGAACCCTGCTCCTCGACGAGATCTCCGAGATGGACGTGCGGCTGCAATCGAAGCTGCTGCGTGCCCTCCAGGAGCGGGTCATCGACCGGGTCGGCGGCACCGCGCCGGTCAAGGTCGATATCCGCGTGCTCGCCACCTCGAACCGCAACCTCGTGGAGGAGGTCCGCAAGGGCACCTTCCGCGAAGATCTGTACTACCGGCTGAACGTGGTGCACCTGCGCCTGCCGCCCCTGCGCGAGCGCCCCGGCGACATCCTCGAACTCGCCGCCCATTTCGGCCGCAAGTACGCCGAGGTGAACGGGATGCCGGTACGGCCGCTCAGCGCCGAAGCGCAGGGGCTGGTGCGGGCTAACCCGTGGCGCGGCAACGTGCGCGAACTCGAGAACACCCTGCACCGGGCGGTGCTGCTCGCCTCGGGCCCGGAGATCGGCCCGGAGGCGATCCTGACGCCGGAGGGGGACAGCATCGCGCCGGTCTCGGCCGGGCCGGCCGAGCGCGCGGCGCGGGTGGCCGAGGCCGCCACCCGCGGCCTCGTGGGTCAGACGGTGGCGCAGGTGGAATGCGACCTCATCCTCGACACCCTCGACCACTGCCTCGGCAACCGCACGCATGCGGCCAAGATCCTGGGCATCTCGATCCGGACCCTGCGCAACAAGCTCAACGAGTACGTGGATGCCGGCCTCTCCGTGGCCGAGCCCGGCAGCGTGCGGGCCATGGCCGCCTACGGCTGATACCAAGTCTCAGGGAGCCTGACCCATAGGTCGGGCTTCCCGGGGTCTCGCGGACCTCGATGAGGTCAGCCTCATCGAGATCCGGTCCAGGCCGGACGACAGGCCGGTCCGCGTCGCGGATCAGACCTTCTCGGCACCCATCTGGACGGAATGCGCCCGCTCCAGCTTCTCGAAGGAGAGGAACCGCGCGATGTCGGATTCGACGTCGCGGATCGTCTCCTCGACGAGGTGCTGCTGCAGGGCGATGCGCGGATCGTCCGGGGTCAGGCCGTCCCGCGTCTGGAGCCGTTCGACGGCCTGTTTCACGACGCCGTAGACCGCCTCGCGCTCGGCGCGAGACATCGTGGGGTTGACGGCGCGGGCGACGAGATCGCTGAACTCGGACATGATCGGCAGGGCTCGGTGAGGCGGTCGGGCGTGAGGTTCCGGGCGGACGTAATCAGAGCCGCTGGTCGTTGATGCCCGCGATGATCAGGGCGATGGAGCTCCAGGTCACGAGGCAGCAGAAGAACACCACCAGGATCGCGTGCCCGCGCAGCGGATAGAGCGAATCGCCCGGCAGCGCCGGCTCCACGAAGGTCGCAAGGAAGATCTGCTGCTTGCCGGCCGCGATGCGGGCCCGGTCGACCATCAGGTTGGCCGATTCGTTGAGCTTGCCCGCGATGGTGCGCTCGACCTGAAGACCCTCGAACTCCAGGAGCGCCTTCGTCATGTTGTTGGTGATGTCCGGCCCCGTGCCCGCCTCGGTGGTGAGCTGGTCGGTGAGCTTCTTGATCTGCTGGTCGAGGGCGGTCACGAGCGAGACGAGGTTCTGGATGCTGCGCGCCTTCTCGTCGAGGCTCGAGCCGCGCAGCACGGCGAGATCGGATTCCGCCTTCAGTCGCTCCTTGCGCAGGCCGCCGATCGTGGTGAGCATGGCCTCCGCGGTCTTGGCCGGATCGATGATACCCCAGCGGTTGCGGTAGGCCTGGAGCGCCAAGTGGGCCTTGCGCAGGCGGTCCTGGGCCTTGGCCGCATCCCCCTCGGCATGGGCGAGCATGTCGGCCTGGGCGCGCCGGGAGATGTCGTTGATCAACCGCTCGCTGCGGGCGACCACGTCGCGGGCGATGACGAGGGCGTCCTCCGGGGTGAAGGCCCGCACGTTCAGGGTGATGATGCCCGAGATCGGTTCGATCCGGGTGGTGACGCGATAGCGCCAGTACTTCACCAGTTCCTCGACCGGCTGGTTCGTGTCGTAACGCTCCCAGAAGTCCACGCCCGGGCGGGAGAACATCGTCGAGACCTTCAGGCTGGCCTCCACCGCGGAGACCAGGGTCTGGCTTTGGATGTAGTCTTTGACGATGAAGCTGTCCTGGCTGTTGTGCTTCTGGGCGAGCCCGACGAAGGCCGTGGACGAACTCTCCTCCATCGGCTCGACGTTGCCGCGCACGGCGAACTGCGCCGTGGCGATGTACTGGTCGCTGGCGAAGACGTAGAAATAGAACGCCGCCATCAGGGTCGGCAGCAGCACGAAGATCGCGAACTGCTTGATCACGCCGCCGATGATGTTCTGCGGGCGGGACGGCGGCCGGCGGATGCCCGGCAGGCGGCGCCAGTCGAGGCGCTCCCGCGCCCGGCGCAGGAGCGCGGGCAGCCGGTCGGGCGCCACGGGGGTGACGGTCTCGGCATTGCGCCGCAGATCCGGCACGGAGCGCAGCGCGAGGTCGATCATCCCGCGCACGCGGTCCGTCGGCTTGATCTCGTCGACCTTCATGGATTCCGGTTTCCAGGGGCTCGGCGCGGTCGGGTCACGGGTGACATCCGGGGCGCGTGCGCCCCGCGACGTTGCAAATGGTCACGCCTGCGGAGCCCTCTCGACACGTTGCCGTTGTCCCCGGCAATCCCGCGTTTTTCGGCCCTTTTTAAGGCGTCGCTTTCCCCGTATCGGGTCGGCGCGACCGGGTATGGGGAGTCTGGGGGTTTCATGGACAGCAAGGACGGGACCGCGCCGAGGCCGGCACGGATCCGCATGGCCCGCGCCGGGTTCTCCGAACTCGTGCTCGTCTGCACGAAATGCGTCAAGCGCCAGGGCCTGAAGAAGGGCGCCCTGCGCTCGCGCATCAAGCGCGAGCTGAAGGGCCGGGCCATGCCCGGCAAGCCGCGCGTGGTGGAGGTCGGCTGCCTCGGCCCCTGCCCGAAGCGGGCGCTTGCCGTCGCCACCGCCGACAGCCTGGCCAAGCAGCGCATCCACCTTCTCGACCCCGCCGCCACCCCGGCCCAGGCGGTCGACGCGCTCTTCCCCGATTTCGGCCCCAAAGGAAGCCTAACCGGAGACCTGACCCGCACGCGGGGGCCGTGAGGCGCCCGTGCTCCACCTGAGCGCGCCCGGCGCGCCGCCCGCTTCCCTCACCGGCGCGCCCGGCGCGCCGGACTTGCCGCGAGCCAGCCGCTTGACCGATCCCGCCCTCGACACGGACCGACCCCGTCCGGCGCGCTCCCTTGGCCGCGCGGTGCTGCGGCGGTTGCCGCTCGTCGGCACGCTGCTGGGGCTCGCCCTCGGAACCTGGCTCGTGGCCACCAATGATCTCGGCGCGATCGCGGACGCCTTCGGCCGCGTCGGCGCCCCGGGCCTTGCCGCCATCGTTCTCGTGCGCGTCCTTATCCTCCTCCTGTGCGGCATGGCCTGGGGCCAGACCATCCGGGGACTGGCGGGGATCGGACAGGCCGGGTCCGGCGCCTTCGCGGTCCTGCGCTTCGTGCGCGAGGGCATCAACGTGCTCCTGCCGGTCGCCTCCGTGGGCGGCGACGTCGTCGGCGGGCGCCTGCTGACCTTCTGGGGCGCGACGGGGGCCCTGGCGGCGGCCTCCATCATGGTCGACATGCTGTTCCAGGCCGGAACGCAGGCGGTCTTCGCGCTCCTCGGCGTCGGGCTGCTGCTCCAGGTCAGCGGTGAATCGGCCCACGCCCTCGCCACCTGGGTGCTGCGGGCGCTCGCCGTCACTGCGCTCCTCCTCGCCGGGTTCGTGGCGGCCCAGCGCAGCCCGGCGGCGCGGGCGGCCGCGCGGCGTGTCGTGGCCTGGGGCCGCCGAGCCCTGCGCGGACCCGAGGCCGCGGATTCGCCGCAAGGCGGCGGCGTCTACGGCGCCCTCGACGCGATCTGGGCCCGCGCGCGCCGGGGCAACCTCGCGGCCTCGATCCTGCTCCATTTGGCGGCCTGGCTGCTGGGTGCGGTGGAGATCGGCATCGCGCTCGCCTGCATCGGCGTCCCCTCGGTGGGCGTCGCCGAGATCCTCATCATCGAGGCGCTGAGCCAGGCCATCAAGTCGGCGGCCTTCCCGGTGCCGAGCGGCCTCGGCGTGCAGGAGGGCGGCTTCGTGCTCCTCGGCGGGCTGT
Organism: Methylobacterium goesingense; assembly: GCF_022179225.1. Lineage (GTDB taxonomy): Bacteria > Pseudomonadota > Alphaproteobacteria > Rhizobiales > Beijerinckiaceae > Methylobacterium > Methylobacterium goesingense. The sequence goes on along the minus strand of NZ_BPQL01000066.1, from coordinate 54,565 downwards.
TCGGCATCGACGCGGGCACCGCGCTGGCGCTCTCGCTGGTCAAGCGCGTGCCGGACGTGGTGCTGGGCCTGCCCGCCCTGATCCTCTGGCAGACGCTGGAGGCACGCCGCGGGACAATCCTGCCGCCGCGCGCCTGAGCCGTCCCGCATGCGTCACCCCAAGGCAGGTCAGCTGTGAGGAGCCTCGTCCCGGTCGCGGCCCTCGTCGCCAGCATGGTCTCCCTCAGCGTCGGGACCTCGTTTGCCAAGCACCTTTTCGCCACGGTGGGTGCCGAGGGCACGACCGCCCTGCGGGTCGGCCTCGCGGCTTTGATCCTCAACGCGGTCTGGCGCCCCTGGCACCTGCGGCCGAGTCGGGCGGATGCCGGCGCGCTCCTGCTCTACGGCGGCGTGCTCGGCGCGATGAACCTGCTCTTCTACCTGTCCCTGCGGACGATTCCCCTGGGGCTCGCCATCGCCATCGAGTTCTCCGGGCCCCTCACCCTCGCGCTGGCCGCCTCGCGACGGCCGATCGACTTCGTCTGGATCGCCTGCGCGGTGCTCGGCCTCGGGCTCCTGCTGCCGCTCGGCGGCCTCTCCGGCGGACTCGATCCGGTCGGTGTGGCCTGTGCCCTCGGGGCCGCCCTGTGCTGGGCGCTCTACATCGTCTTCGGCCAGCGCGTCGGCCACCTGCATGGCGGCCGCTCCGTCGCCATCGGCATGTCGGTAGCCGCCCTGGTGGTTCTGCCCTTCGGGGTCGCGAGCGCGGGCACCGCCCTCCTCGATCCCGCGACCCTGGCGTTCGGCCTCGCCGTCGCGGCCCTGTCGAGCGCCCTGCCCTACTCCCTCGAGATGGTGGCGCTGAAGCGCCTGACAAAACAGAGCTTCGGCGTCCTCCTCAGCCTGGAACCGGCCATCGGCTCGCTGGCCGGCCTCGCCATCCTCGGTGAGCGCCTGAGCGGGACGGAATGGCTTGCCATCGCCTTCATCGTCGTCGCCTCGGTTGGCAACACGGTGAGCGCCTCGCGCCGGCGCCCCCTGGCCACGCCGATCCTGCCGGCCTGACGCGGCCTCGCGTCCGGGATTGGGATGAAGTGGCAATTAGTCCGGGATCATCTTGCAGTCTGTTTGCCTAATCGGACCGGGCAAGCTGCGTACTTATCCCGGAAATTCTCTATAAGCCCAGATACTTGTGGCCAACGCGCAACATCACGTCAGAACAATCCGATACATCCCGGATATTCACGGGTTGGCGACGCGTCGTGCATTGCCCCCCTCCCACGGGCGCGGCATTCTCCGGTCCAGGCGCAGGTATGCGACCAACAAATCCAAGATCAAAAAACTCGGATCGGGCGTAGGGAGTCGATCATGGCAATCAATTTCAACAACACCACTTATCCACCCGGGTTTTTGGGCATCGACGACGGTGGTGTTCCGGCGCAAAGGACGTTCCAGGTCGACGCGCCGTCGACCTATACTGTGCGCGTCAATGGAGTTGTGAACCAGGCCGGCGACACGGTCACGATGACCTACGGCGCCGATGCGCCGGCTGGCTACGCGAACCGCGCCGTCACCTTGACGGCCTCGCCCCTCGACAACTCGACCCAGATCCTCTTCACCAGCACTGATATCCCGCCCGGCGAGACCGATGCGGGCACCTACCGCTACCTCCTGTCGAACACGCAGGTCTACGGAAGCCCGCCCCCGGCCGGTCAGACTCGGACGCGCTTCACTGCCGACGGCGACAACAACCTCAACAGCTACAACGTGGCGGCCGTGCCTTGCTTTGCCAGCGGCACGCTGATCCTGACGGATCGCGGCGAGGTCGCGGTCGAGGCGCTCGCGGTCGGCGACAGCGTGGTGACGGCCTCCGGCGCACGCCGGCCCATCGTGTGGATCGGCCAGCGCAGCATCGATTGCACCCGCCATCGGATCCCCGACGCGATCTGGCCCGTGCGCGTTCTGGCCGGCGCCTTCGGCGAAGGCCTGCCCCAGCGCGACCTCTGGCTCTCGCCCGACCATGCGGTGCGCGTGAGCGTGCTCGACGAGGTCCTCATTCCGGTCAAGCACCTCGTCAACGACGCGACCATCGCCCAGGTGAAGACCGAGACGGTGACCTACTGGCACGTCGAACTCGACGCGCACGACATCCTCGTGGCCGAGGGCCTGCCGACCGAGAGCTTCCTCGACACGGGCGTGCGCAACGGCTTCGAGAATGCCGGTGCGTTCATGGCGCTGCACCCCGATTTCAGCCCGCTCTCCATGGACGGGTTCTGCCTGCCGCTGGTGCAGGAAGGCCCGATCGTCGATGCGGTCCGCGTCCGCCTGCTGGCCCGGGCCGCCGCCCTCGGCTGGACTCTGACCGACACCGACGACCTGCACGTCCTGGCCGATGGAGTCGCGATCCAGCCGGAGCGTGACGGGGCCGTCGCCCGCTTCACGATCCCGGCCGGCACGGTCGAGGCCCGCCTCGTCTCGCGCAGCTTCGTGCCGGAGCGCGTGCGGGTTGGGGCCGGCGACGGCCGCCGCCTCGGCCTGCCCCTGCGCGGCCTCTCGGCCGTCGACGGCGCCGGCGTCGTCCGCAGCCTGCCGGTCGACCATGCGCTGCTGACGGACGGCTACTCCTTCGTGCAGACCGCCGAGGGCGATGCCTGGCGCTGGACGGACGGCAACGCCACCCTCCCGGCCGCACTCTGGGCCGGCACCACGGAGGCGGTGACGTTGAACGTCGCGATCGCGGTCGAGCGCGGCACCCTGTCGGCCTGGCAGGCGCCGTCCGCCGTGGACGCCATCACCGTGGCGGTCGACGCGACCACCGACGCTGAGTGCGCCGCTTAAAGAACGGACCCGTCCGGACGACGGACGCGACGACCCGGCCACCATTCCGGCGGCCGGGTCCCAGACACGACCGGCGCTCGCGATCCTCTGATCGCGGGCGCCGTTCCGCTTTGTGGCGCTGAAATAAGGGGAGCGGCCGCAGGCTTTGGAAATACCCGAACGGCGACGTGTCCAGAATCGTCGCGACACTCGAGCGAAGATGCGTCGCCAAGTCCCGGCCGGAACCGCTCGCGCCGAGTGACATGGTGCAGAACGAGAGACATAACGGCGCGTCGTTGGGGAAAGTTCCCTTCATGAGCTGCCATCTCGACCAGAGCATCAGGCCGGATACATCCGATGCTGTGCGGCTCGACGAACTGGCCGGGCTCCAGATCCTCGATACCCCTCCGGAGCAGGCGTACGACGACGTCGTTCAATTGGCCCGGCTCCTGTGCGGAGCCCCGGTTGCCCTGGTCAGCCTCGTCGACGGCAACCGGCAATGGTTCAAGGCGCGCGCCGGCTTCCCGCCCTGCGAGACGGATCTGAGCGCGTCCGTCTGCGTCTATGCCCTGAGCGAGCCCGACCTCCTCGTCATCCCCGATCTCGCGAGCGACCCCCGCACCGCCCGGAACCCCCTCGTCACGGGCGAACCGCATGTCCGCTTCTATGCCGGGGCGCCCCTGCGGATGCCGAGCGGCCAGGTTCTCGGCAGCCTGTGCGTGCTCGACCACCAGCCGCGCCCGGATGGGCTGACGGAGGATCAGGCGGACGGGCTGCGCCGCCTCGGGCGCCAGGTCACGATTCTGCTCGGCGAGCGCCGCCAGATCGCCCTGGTCAAGGCGGAGGAAATCTACGCTCGCGCGGCCTCGCTGCGGCGCGCCGCCCTGATCGAACTCGGGGATTTCCTGCGTAACGAATCGTCGATCCCCGCCATGACCCACCGGGCGGCCGAGATCGTGGGGCAGACCCTGGAGGCGAACCGGACCGGTTACGGCGAACTCGACGCCACCGGTGGCATCATCACCATCCATCGCGATTGGACGACCGCCGGCTCGGAGAGCCTGGTGGGGCGCCACCGCTCCCTCAACCACGAGACCTTCGGTCCAAGTCTGTCGCGCGGCGAGACCCTCGTGGTCGACGCCATGGCGAACGATCCCCGCGCCCTGGTTAGCGCCGCGGACGGAGCCCGCATGCCGGTGGGCGCCCTGCTCAACGTCCCGGTGCGCGAGCGCGGGCGCAGCGTCGGGCTGTTCTTCGTGCACAGCGCGGCGCCCCGCGTGTGGCGGCCCGAGGAGGTCGCCTTCGTCCGCAACGTCGCGGACCGCGTCCAGGTCGGCATCGCGCGGCTGCGCGCCGAGGAGCAGCAGGCGGTGCTCAATCGCGAACTCAGCCACCGCATGAAGAACATGCTGGCCATGGTCCAGGCCATCGCCACCCAGACCCTGCGCACTGCCCCCGACCTGGAGACGGCCAAGGACGTCCTGGCCGACCGGCTGATCGCCATGAGCAAGGCCCACGACCTGCTCCTCGCCGGCACCCGGGAGAGCGCCAGCATCGCGGCCGTCATCCGGGGAGCCCTCGCGATTCACGACGATGCCGGCTCGGAGCGCCTGCGGTGCGAAGGCCCCTATGTCCAAGTCGGCTCCCAGGCCGCCCTGTCGCTCGCCCTGATGATGCACGAACTCGGCACGAACGCCGCCAAGTACGGCGCCCTGTCCTGCCCCACCGGCACCGTGACCGTCGCCTGGTCCGTGGACGAGAGCGGCCCCGAGGCGATGCTGTCCCTGTGCTGGACCGAGCGCGGCGGCCCGGCGGTCGCCGCCCCCTCGCACCGGGGGTTCGGTAGCCGGCTGATCGCGCGGGGCTTGGCCGGCGCGGTGGGGGGCACGGTAAGCACCACCTATGCGGAGACGGGCCTCGTCTGCGAACTCACCGCGCCCCTGCGCGGGATCGGCGCCGAGGAATAGGCCGGCGGCCCGAAGCGATCCGCCGGAAATCGCCTCAATCCGGCTCGGCCAGGAGCCCTTCCACGAAGGTGGTCAGGCCGGTGCGGCGGGCGCGCTTCAGGCGCTCGGCGATAAGGATTCCCTCCAGGGAGCGGAAGGCGTCGTCGAGGTCGTCGTTGACGATGACGTAGTCGTACTCGCTCCAGCGCTGGATCTCCATCCGGGCGTTGGCGAGGCGCTTCTCGATGGTGTCCGGCGAATCCTCGGCCCGGCGCTCCAGGCGGTGGCGCAACTCGGCCAGCGAGGGCGGCAGGATGAACACCGTGACCACGTCGTCGGTGAGCTTGGCCCGCACCTGCCGGGTGCCCTGGTAGTCGATGTCGAAGATCATGTCCCGGCCGACGCCCAGCACCTTTTCCACGGGCTTGCGCGGGGTGCCGTAGAAATTGCCGTGCACCTCGGCCCATTCGAGGAGGTTGTCGGCGCTGCGCAGCGCGTCGAAGGCCTCGCGGTCGATGAACTGGTAGTGCTTGCCGTCGATCTCGGAGGGGCGGCGCTGGCGGGTCGTCACCGAGATCGAGACGTCGAGGCCCCATGTGTGATCGGACGCCAGCTGGCGCGTCAGCGTGGTCTTGCCCGCACCGGAGGGGGAGGACAGGATGAGGATGAACCCGCGCCGCCCGATCGTCGTCGCATTCTCCTTCGTGGGGGCCTGCATCTGAGAAAAACCTACTCGACGTTCTGAACCTGCTCCCGGAATTGCTCCACCACGGCCTTCAAGTCGAGTCCGATCCGCGACAGGGTGATGTCGTTGGCCTTGGCGCACAGGGTATTGGCCTCGCGCCCGAGCTCCTGAGCCAGGAAATCGAGCTTGCGGCCGATGGGGCCGCCCGCGGCCAGGAGTTCGGCGGCGCTGGCCAGATGCGCCTGCAGGCGGTCGAGTTCCTCCCGCACGTCGGCCTTCGCGGCGAGCAGCACCGCTTCCTGGTGCAGGCGGTCGGGGTCGAGCCCGCCGGCCTCCACGAGGCTCGCCACGGCGGCGGCGAGACGCGCCTTCACGGCCTCGGGCTTCCGGGCCGGGCAGGCTTCGGCGAGCGCCGTCAGCCGGGCCATCTCGGCGCGCTGGCCCTCGATCACCCCGAGGAGGGCGCGGCCCTCGGCGCGGCGGGCCTCCACGAGGTCGGCCACCAGCCGGACCACGCCCTCGGCCAGATCCCGGGCGAGCGCCTCGGTGTCGGCGCCCGGCTCCTCGTCGGCCTCGACCACGCCCCGGACCGACAGGAGCCCGTCGAGGGTGGCGGGCGCGATGCCCTCGGGGCGCGGCACGCAGGCGATCGCCGCGGCGAGGTCGGCGAGCAGCGCCTCGTTGATCCGCACGCGGGGCGCCGTATCGGCGCGGGTCAGGCTGAGGTTCAGCTGGCACTGGCCCCGGGTCAGGGTCTTCTGGAGGGCCGTGCGGGCGACCTCGCCGACGGCGTCGTAGCCGTTCGGCACCCGCAGGCGCACATCGAGGCCGCGCCCGTTCACGCTGCGGACCTCCCAGGCCCACTGCACCGGTCCGGTGGTGCCGGACGCCCGGGCGAACCCGGTCATGCTGGAGAGGATCATGGTGTCGCTCTCCCTACGGCTGCTTGAGCACCGGCACGGTCTTGGGCGAATTCAGGTCGAAGGTCTTGTTCCGCAAGGGGTCGAGGCGGGTCCCCTCCGAGGCGTCGAAGGCCTTGGGGCGCACGGCGCCGGGCTCGGGCGTCGCCGCCATGTTGGTGCCGTCCGGCGCGTAGGCCGAGGCGGTGCCGGGCACGGCGGGGGCGCCCGGCGGATCGGCCTTGTCCACCGCTGCGTCCGGGGTCGGGGCCTGGCGGGCCTTCTCGACCTGGCGCCAGCGGGCGACGTTGCGGGAATGGCCCTCCAGGGTCTCGGCGAAGGCGTGGCCGCCGGTGCCGTCGGCCACGAAGAACAGGTCCTTGGTGCGCGAGGGGTTGGCGACGGCTTCGAGCGCCGCGCGGCCCGGATTGGCGATGGGGCCCGGGGGCAGGCCCTCGATCACGTAGGTGTTGTAGGGCGTGGCGCGCTCGATCTCGGAGCGCTGGATGCCGCGCCCGAGGGTGCCGCGCCCGCCCACCAGCCCGTACACGATGGTGGGGTCGGATTGCAGCTTCATGCGCTTGTTGAGGCGGTTGACGAACACGCCCGCCACACGGGGCCGCTCGTCGGCCCGGCCCGTCTCCTTCTCGACGATGGAGGCGAGCGTCACCATCTCGGCGGGCGTCTTCACGGGAATCTCGGCCGAGCGGCGCAGCCAGATCTGGTTCAGGACCTCGCGCTGCTTGGCGCGCATGAGGTTGACGATCTGCTGGCGGGTGGCGCCGCGCTCGAACTTGTAGGTGTCGGGCAGGAGCGAGCCCTCGGGGGGGATCTCGTTGATGTCGCCCGTGAGCACGTCGTTGTCGTTGAGGCGCACCACGATCTGCTCGGAGGTCAGCCCCTCCGGGAAGGTGATGGCGTGCTGCACCTGCCGGCCGGAGGCCAGGGTGTCGATGGCCTCGCCGATGCTGGCATGCGCCTTGAAGGTGTACTCGCCGGCCTTCAGCGCCTTGCCGGAGAGCCGGGCCGCCCACTCGAACAGAGCGGTGTGGCTGATGACGCCCTCGCGGCTCAGGGCCTCGGCGATCTCGGTGGTGCCGCTGCGGGGCGGGATCACCACGACCTTGTCGGCGGGCAGCGGCCCCGGCTCCTTGGTCTGGCGCTCGAACAGCGTCACGCCGATCATCACCGCGATGGCCAGCACCACGGAGGCGGTGAGCAGGCCGGAGATGCGGGCGAGCAGCCCGCCGCGCTCACGAACCGGACGGTCGGGCGGCGGCGGCGCGGCGGTGGGCTTGATCGCCTCGGAGGGGCTGCGCGGCGACAGGCGATTGGGCAGGGCCGGCTCGTCGGAGGGGATCGGCGTCGGCGCCGGTTCTGGGCGTTTGCGGAAGAACATGGACATCCTGTTCGGGCCTCAGGTCCCCGCCCCGGCCGCCGCCGGAGTGTTGGGGAATCCGCGCGCCCGAGTCGAGGGGGTGGGCGCAGGGGGCTGGCACTCTGGCGCGCGAACTTGGTGGGTTTTGTGGCGGAGGCTCCTATGAGTTGTGAGCAAACCGACTTCACCGGAGCTACTTGTAGCGACAGTGTTGCAATGCATAAAAGTGCAATCTAGAGTGATATCTCGGGTAGCATGGGCATATGTGATGAAAACTCCAATTAGGAGCTTTAGGGCAAATAATATCCTTGGAAATGTAAATTACAAACTTGATGTAAAAGGCAATGTCAGTATTATTGTTGGCCAAAATGGAACGGGGAAAAGTACATTCATAAATATATTTTATTTATTTATTACAAGCAATGGTCCAGGCTGATCGAATATAGTTTCTCTGATGTCGAGCTGATCGCTGGCGATATAAAAATTGTATTGTCGCGATTGGATTTGGTTGACTTTGAAAATTCCGATAATATCTCTCCTCGACTAAATCGATACATATCTACACTGAGAAATTCTAATAAGTTTACTGATTTTGTTTCTTCATCAAGAATTTCGAAAGCTGAAGCCGAATATTATTCAACGTTGCTCGGAGTTCCCACATCTGAAGTCATTCGCCTTCGACGGATGATACAAAGCGAAACTTCCGATTTGTTCCGCTCAAAGGTCATTGATGCAGAAAGGCAACTTGAGTCATTAAACTTAGGCCGGGTTCTATACCTTCCAACTTATCGACGTATTGAAAAGGATTTAAGGTCAATATTTCCCGATATTGAAGATCGGATGCGCACCCGATTGAACCCCAACCAATCACTCGCAAGGCGGGGTGCTACATTTCAAGAAATCGTCAGCTTCGGCATGGATGATGTTAAAAACCTGATACTTGAATACACGAAAAATCTAAATGCACTATCTAAGACTAAGTCAAATGCTGCTGCGCAGGAATATATCCGAGATATGGTGCAGGGGAAAATCAAGGATTACTCTATCAGTATTATACGCGACCTTGATGCTAGTATTATTTCGGAGTTCGTTGCGCGTCTTGATGACCAATTAATCTCGGAAAAAGATAAAAATATCCTGTTTAAAGATATAACGTCGCTGAGAGAGCGAAAGAGAGGGAAGCCGTCGAAAGATATGCAATATCTAGGATTTTTTGTCGAAAAAATGTTGAATGTATATGTTCAAATGAATGAAGAGGAGCGCCCATTCGTAGATTTTACGAACGTCGTATCTCGATACATAGCGGATAATAAGCAAGTAATTTATCGAAACTACGAATTCCACCTTGAAAGTTCAGGATTGAAAAAAGAATTATTCCTAGATGATTTGTCATCGGGAGAAAAACAGATCGTATCCATGTTTGCATACCTGCATCTACTGCGAGATCAGGAAAATATAGTTATAATCGATGAGCCCGAGCTATCGCTTTCGGTGCCCTGGCAAAGAAAGTTTTTGCCTGACATACTTGCGAGCGGGAAGGTGTAGTCAGTTATTTGCAGTAACTCACAGCCCGTTTGTCTTTGATAATGAGGTTCGCAACCAGATCGTTGATGTTAGAAAGCTAAGTGTACAGTAAAATGATTGATTTTGCCGAACTACTCATTAAAGAGCAGAGCAACGTTAATGCCACAGTCCTTGAGTTTATAAATAGTGAATACAAATCTGACGATGTTATCGTTTTTTTTGAGGGTGTCGATGATCCCCCTTTCTATTTCGACTTCCTTTCTTCACACTTTACTGGACACGCCCTACGCATTTATACATGTGGCGGGAAGAAAGCGATGGCAGAAGTCAAGAGTTTTATTGACGATTACGAATTAAAGATAAATCCGCATAAAATATTGTATTTGCGAGACAGAGATTTTGACGAATTTAATAATAAATTACCCAACGATATGTTTGTAACTAAATACTATTCAATAGAGAGCTACTTTGCGGAAGGGGCGTATATTCGATATCTTATCGAAAAATTTATACCAACTGCCATTAAGGGGGGTGCTCGTGATAATATCGTGAGCTCGATAGACAGTACTATGGCAGTGCTCGCACGGAACCTTTTAGCGCCAATGGCCCTGTTTTGTCACATGCGGGCTAGGGAAGTAGATGTTGAACTACAAAAATTGAGTATCAGTGACTTTTCTCGATACAATTCTAACGAAGATAAGATCGTGAAAGAACGAAATCGAATAGAGAAAATCGCCAGACAAATAAAATCTGACGATTTTGAATTTCGTCGCTCCGATATCGTTTCTTTATGCAAGTGCTTTAAAGCTATTGACTATAAATACTGGATAAAAGGGAAAATCGCGCTGCAGATGCTTCGCATGTCTGTAAAGTATGTTGCGGCCCAAATAGGCGGTACAAAGCAAATTTCGCTGGAAAGTTTACTCTCAAAAATAGGCTCGTACTGTTTCTCGCAGAGTCGGCCATACCTTGAGGGTTTACCAGAGCTGAACGCGTATCTGGAAACAGCCTGAGTCTCAATCCACTCGCCGCATCACCAAGCTCGCATTCGTCCCACCAAACCCGAACGAATTCGACAGCACCGTATCCACCCGCTTGCGCTTGGCCTCGTGCGGCACGAGGTCGATCGCGGTCTCCACGGAGGGATTGTCGAGGTTGAGGGTCGGCGGAAGGATGCCGTCGCGGATGGCCAGGATCGAAAAGATCGCTTCCACGGAGCCGGCAGCGCCAAGGAGGTGGCCGATGGAGGACTTGGTGGAGGACATCGACGCTTTGGCGGCGTGGTCGCCGAGCAGGCGCTCAACGGCCTTCAGCTCCAGCTCGTCGCCCATGGGCGTCGAGGTGCCGTGGGCGTTGATGTAGTCGAGGTCGCTGGCCTGGATGCCGGCGCGCTTCACAGCGGCGCTCATGCAGCGGAAGGCGCCGTCGCCGTCCGGGGCCGGCGAGGTGATGTGGTAGGCGTCGCCTGTGAGGCCATAGCCGATCACCTCGGCGTAGATCCGGGCGCCGCGGGCCTTGGCGTGCTCGTACTCTTCCAGCACGACGACGCCGGCGCCTTCGCCCATCACGAAGCCGTCGCGATCCTTGTCGTAGGGGCGCGAGGCCTTGGTCGGGTCATCGTTGAAGCCGGTGGAGAGGGCGCGGCAGGCGGCGAAGCCCGCGAGCGCGAGGCGGTTCACGGGTGATTCGGCGCCGCCCGCCACCATGACGTCGGCATCGCCGAACTGGATCAGCCGGGCCGCGTCGCCGATGGCGTGCGCGCCCGTCGAGCAGGCCGTCACCACCGCGTGGTTGGGGCCCTTGAGCCCGTGCGCGATCGAGATCTGGCCGGAGGCCAGGTTGATGATGCGGCCGGGAATGAAGAAGGGGGAGATCCGGCGCGGGCCCTTGTCGTGCAGGGTCACGGAGGCGTCGTAGATGCCGCCGATGCCGCCGATGCCGGAGCCGACCATGACGCCGGTGGCGCACTGGTCTTCGTAGCTCGTCGGGTGCCAGTCGGCGTCGTTCAGGGCTTCGCCTGCCGCCGCCATGGCGTAGACGATGAACGGATCGACCTTGCGCTGCTCCTTGGCCTCCATGAAGGCGTCGGGGTTGAAGCTGTCGTTCGTGCCGTCACCGAAGGGCACGGAACAGGCGATGCGGCAGGCGAGATCGTCGACGGGGAATGCCGTCACGACTTTGGCCGCCGACTCGCCGGCGATCAACCGGCTCCAGGTGGCCTCGACCCCGCTGGCCAGCGGCGTCACCATCCCCAAGCCCGTCACCACTACCCGACGCATCGCGCTATCCCGAACCGGTCCTGTCATCACAACGAATGGCGCGCGGGGTCCGTTTCAGACCCCGCTTGCGCGCGACCCGTGACGTTTAAGCGGAGTTCTTCTCGAGGAACTTCACCGCGTCGCCGACCGTCTGGATGGTCTCGGCGGCGTCGTCGGGGATCTCGACGTTGAACTCTTCCTCGAACGCCATCACGAGCTCGACGGTGTCGAGGCTGTCGGCGCCGAGATCATCGATGAAGTTCGCGCCCTCGACCACCTTCTCCGGCTCAACGCCGAGGTGCTCGACAACGATCTTCTTCACGCGCTCAGCGATATCGCTCATCGGTCTTGGTCCTTAGCTCTTCAAGGTCGTGATGGTGCAAGGATCTTGTTTGGTGAAGGATCTTGCTGGTGAAGGTGCCGTGGCCGCCGTCCCGTCCCGGGACTGTGTGGTTAAGGCGGCCGGTGTGTTCGATCGCGCGTTTCGGTCAAGTCACCGGGTTTGTCCAGTCGGTGACCCGGGTTTTTTAAGACGTCCGCAACACGCTGAATCGGCACCCCCCTCGCACGGCAGCCGGGGTGTTAACACAGGGTTCCGACGCTGGCGAGTGGCGGTTCACAACCCGTTCATCGGTGTGGCTTTTCCGAGCCAATCGCCTGTTTTGTCGGCTGTGCGGTGCAGCAAGACGTGGTGGCGCGGGCATCCCCCTTCCCCTTGTGGGGAGGGGTCGGGGGTGGGGGCGGCGCCGCCGGCTTCCGCGGGTCGAGGGTCACCCAACCACCCCCATCTCCGGCTCCTCCCCATAAGGAGGGAGTCGTGAGGCGTTCCCTCAATACATCGCCATGCCGCCGTTCACGTGCAGGGTCTGGCCGGTGACGTAGGCGGCCTCGTCGGAGGCGAGGTAGATCGCCGCCGCCGCGATGTCGGTGCCGGTGCCGAGCCGCCCCATGGGCACGCGGGTGAGGATGCCCTCGCGCTGCTTGTCGTTGAGCGCATCCGTCATCGGCGAGGTGATGAAGCCCGGCGCGATGCAATTGACCGTGAGGTTGCGGGTGGCGACCTCGGCGGCCAGCGCCTTGGTCATGCCCACGAGGCCGGCCTTGGCGGCGGCATAGTTGACCTGGCCCGGGTTGCCGGTGGCGCCCACCACGGAGCCGATGTTCACGATGCGGCCATGGCGGCGCTTCATCATGCCCTTGACGGCCGCCCGCGAGAGCCGGAACGCCGCCGAGAGATTGACGGCGATGACTGCATCCCACTCGTCGTCCTTCATGCGCAGCACGAGGTTGTCGCGCGTGATGCCGGCATTGTTCATCAGGATGTCGAGGCCGCCCAGCGCCGCTTCCGCCGCCGGCACCAGGGCCTCCACCGAGGCCTTGTCGGAGAGATCGCCCGGCACGACGTGGACGCGCTCGTTGCCGAGCTCGGCCGCGAAAGCCTCGAGCGCCGCCTGGCGGGTGCCCGAGATGGCGATGGTGGCGCCCTGCGCGTGCAGGCCCCGCGCGATGGCGCCGCCGAGGCCGCCGGTGGCGCCGGTGACGAGGGCCTTGCGGCCGGTCAGGTCGAACATGGGCTATCCTGTCGTTCAGCCGAGGGCGGGGAAGCTGGCGATGTCGTCGGGCGTGCCGACGGTGCCGGCCGCGACCCCCGGGGCGATGCGCTTGACGAGGCCGGTGAGCACCTTGCCGGTGCCGACCTCGGTGAACTGGTCGATGCCGGCCGCCGCCATGGCGGCAACGGATTCGCGCCAGCGCACGGTGCCGGTGACCTGGGCCACCAGGGCCTCGCGGATGGCGCCCGGCTCGGTGACGGGGGCGGCCAGCACGTTGGCGTAGACCGGGACCACGGGGCTGTGCATCGCCACCTCGGCGAGCGCCGCCCGCATGGCCTCGGCCGCCGGCGCCATCAGCGAGCAGTGGAACGGCGCCGAGACGTTGAGCATGACCGCGCGCTTGATGCCGCGCCCCTGCGCGATGGCGACCGCGCGCTCCACCGCCGCCCGGGTGCCGGAGAGGACGACCTGCCCGCCGCCATTGTCGTTGGCGACCTCACAGACCGCGCCCTCGGCGGCCTCTTCGGCGATGGCCTGGGCGGTCTCGGCATCGGCGCCGATCAGGGCCGCCATGGCGCCCTCCCCCGGGGCCACCGCGCCCTGCATGGCGGTGCCGCGAATGCGCAGAAGCCGGGCGGTGTCGGCGATGGAGAAGGTGCCGGCGGCGGCAAGCGCCGTGTACTCGCCGAGCGAATGGCCGGCCACGCAGGCCACGTCCCGCTTCAGGTCGAGGCCGCGCTCGGCCTCCAGCACGCGCAGGGCCGCGAGGCTCGCGGCCATCAGGGCCGGCTGCGCATTGGTGGTGAGGGTGAGTTCCTCCACCGGGCCCTCGAACATCAAGCGCGAGAGCGGCTGGCCGAGGGCGTCGTCGACCTCCGCGAACACGTCGCGGGCCTGGTGGAAATGCTCGGCGAGCGCCCGCCCCATGCCGACGGCCTGGCTGCCCTGGCCGGGGAAGATGCAAGCGCGCGCCATGTGAACTCCTCGTCGTCGTGCCGAATCAGCTTCGGTGCCGAATGGACTTCGGCGTTGAAGTGATTCCGGTGCCGGGCCGCCCGGGAGCCGGTCAGCCCCCGCGCGAGGGCGGCGCAGTCGCACCGCCCGCCCCCTGTGTCAACATGGCACCGCAGCACGAGCGAGGCAGTTCAGGCCTCGTCGAAGAAGTCCACGGTGCCGTTGTCGAGGCTGTAGGAGGCGCCGACGATCCGCAGTCGGCCCGCCTTCAGGGGGTCGAGCAGGGACGGTTCCGAGGCCGAGCGCAGGCGGTTTACCACCCGGCTCACGTTGGCCCGCACGCAGTTCTCCACGAAGTCGCCCGGCTTGTCGCGCTGCGAGAGCACTGCGGGCACGATCGGCTCGATCATCCGGCCGATGGAGCCGGGGAACACGGTGTTGTTCTTCACGACGTCGACGGCAGCCTCCACGGCGCCGCAGCGGCTGTGGCCCATCACCAGGACGAGCGGCACCCCGAGCTGCGAGACCGCGTACTCGATGGACCCGAGCGCCGCCGTGTCGACGCAGTTGCCGGCATTGCGCACGATGAAGAGCTCACCGAGCCCGCGCCCGAACAGGATCTCCGGCGAGACGCGCGAATCGGAGCAGCTCACCAGCACCACGAACGGCGTCTGACCGAGGGCGATCTCGATCCGGCGCTCGCGGCCCTGGACCGCCCGGACCGGACTGTCGGTGTGGTAGAGGCGGTTGCCTTCCTTCAGGGCCTCCAGGGCCTGGTCGGCGCTCATTGTCGTTTTCTTGGAGGAGGGCGCGGCGGCGAAACTCAGGTTCGGCAAAGTGCTGGCAGCGAAGCAAGCCGTGCCGATTCGGCATCCGCAGGCGAGCAGGCCCCGGCGGCTGAGCATCATGGTCATGGTCGCGTCTCCCCCTCGTCGGACCGGTTCTGCGACTCGGCCGGGAACCTGTATACAGGTGTCGTCAGGCCCGTCGCTGAGACGTTTTGCGTGACTCGCCGCGCGGATGACCCCCTGGGTGCCGGACGTACGCCGCATGATGCACCCACGCGCGCCGCTTGTTGCGCGGGCGCATCGGGTGTAAGAGGCGGGCTCAGCCCAGAAATTCCGTCCGAGGAAGGAGCCGTCCGCCATGGCTCGCGTCACCGTTGAAGACTGCATCGACAAAGTCGAGAACCGCTTCGAGCTGGTTCTGCTGGCCAGCCACCGGGCCCGCCTGCTCGCGGCCGGCGCCCCGCTGACCATCGACCGCGACCGCGACAAGAACCCTGTCTGCGCGCTGCGCGAGATCGGCGACGAGACGATCACGGCGGACGATCTCAAGGAACAGCTCATCCATTCGATGCAGAAATACGTCGAAGTTGATGAGCCGGAAGCGGAAACCGTTCCGCTGCTCTCGAGCTCTCCGGCCGCCGCCGCCGTGGCTCCGCAATCCTCCAGCGACGACAGCGCCGTGCAGTTCGACCGCATGAGCGAGGAGGATCTCCTCCGCGGCCTGGAAAATCTGGCGCCCCCCACCGAAACGGACGACGAGGCCGAGTAAGGCCTCACGCTCCGTCGCTTCCTACAGAACCCGGCCTCCGCGCCGGGTTTTTTCATGGGCAAACCGGGAATTCACCCCTGATGCGACGCCGTGGGGCTGGCGCCCCCGCGTGCGATGCGGGACACATCGAAGGCGCGCGTCCGCTGCCGGACCCGCCGTGTCGTGAAAGGGTCTCTCGGCGGATGATGCGCCAATACGAGCTTGTCGAGCGGGTCAAGCGCTACAATCCTGCGACGAACGAGGCCCTGCTCAACCGCGCCTACGTCTACGCCATGCGCGCCCACGGAACCCAGAAGCGGGCCTCGGGCGACCCGTTTTTCGCGCATCCCCTTGAAGTCGCTGCGATTCTCACGGACCTCCGACTCGATGACGCCACCATCGTGGCGGCGGTCCTGCACGACACTGTGGAAGATACGGCCGCGACCCTCGACGAAATCCGGGAGCTGTTCAGCCCCGAGATCGGGGCTCTGGTGGATGGCCTGACCAAACTGAAACGACTGGATCTCGTCTCGAAACGGGCGGCCCAGGGTGAGAACTTTCGCAAGTTGCTCCTGGCCGTCGCGGCCGATGTCCGTGTCTTGCTGGTCAAGCTCGCCGACCGCCTGCACAATATGCGAACGCTCCACCATATGCGGCCGGACAAGCGTGAGCGGATCGCCCAGGAAACACTGGATATCTATGCTCCGCTAGCCGGCCGCATGGGTATGCAGGAACTGCGCGAGGAACTCGAAGACTTGGCGCTTCGAAATTTGAAGCCCGAGATCTACGCGACCATCGCCCAACGGCTGACCGACCTATCATCCAAATCCGAGCGGCTCGTCGAGAGCATCGAGCAGGATCTGACTGCGAAGCTCGCTGCCCAAGGCATCGAGGCGGTTGTGACGGGGCGGCAGAAGCGTCCCTACTCGATTTCTGCCAAGATGGAGCGTAAATCTGTTGCCTTCGAACAGTTGTCGGACATATTCGGGTTCCGGGTCGTCGTCCAGACATTGTCGGACTGCTATAGCGCGCTTGGCGTCGTCCATACCAGCTGGCCAATGGTGCCGGGACGATACAAAGATTACATCTCGACTCCTAAGCAGAACGACTATCGCTCCATCCACACGACGGTGATCGGCCCGAAAAGCCAGCGCGTCGAACTTCAGATTCGCACGGCCGCGATGGAGGAGATTGCCGAGTACGGCATCGCTGCCCACGCGCATTACAAGGAAAGTGGACGTAAGGGCGAAATCGGCGGTATTCATCCCCGGCTCGCAACCGAGAGCGGCGCCTATCAGTGGCTTCGCCGAACGATCGAACTTCTGGCCGAGGGCGACAGTCCTGAGGAGTTTCTCGAGCACACGAAACTCGAACTCTTTCAGGATCAAGTTTTTTGCTTCACCCCGAAGGGGCGTTTGATCGCCCTCCCGCGGGGCGCCACACCGATTGATTTCGCTTACGCGGTCCACACGGATGTCGGCAACTCGGCGGTCGGGGTGAAGATCAACGGCCGCATGGCGCCGCTTCTTCACGAACTCGTCAACGGTGACGAAGTCGAGATCGCGCGCTCCGACGGCGCTTCGCCGCCGGCCGCATGGGAATCGCTCGTCGTCACGGGAAAAGCCCGTTCGGCGATCCGACGCGCGACGCGCTCGGCTGTACGCCGGCAATATGCGGGATTGGGACGTCAGATCCTGGATCGCGCTTTCGAGCGGGCCGCCAAGAGCTTCTCCGAAGATAAGCTGCGTGGGGCATTGCCACGCCTCGCGCGCCAGAGCACCGAGGACGTTTTCGCCGCTGTGGGTCGTGGCGAGATGTTTTCGGGCGACGTGGTGCGGGCTGTTTACCCCGACCATAAAGATGAGCGCCGTGGTGCCCCGGCGCGTCTTCCTCAACCGGCCTCGACGGACGGAGCCGGTCGCCTCAGCTTGGCCAAAGATCAGACGATGCGCCTGACGTTCCCAGAGGGCAGCACCAGCGACATCGGCCGGACGGATGGAATTCCAATTCGTGGTCTCGATGGTGATTTGCCAGTGAGTTTTGCGCCCAACGGAGGGGCGGTTCCCGGTGATCGGATTGTCGGGATTCTCACGCCCGGCATCGGCGTCACGATCTACCCGATCCAGTCGGCGGCGTTGGCCGCGTTCGATAACGAGCCGGATCGCTGGCTCGATGTGCGCTGGGATGTGGAAGCTGGTACGAGCGAGCGGTTTCCCGCGCGTCTCGCCATGCAGTCCATCAATGAGCCCGGCGTACTCGCACAGATCGCTCAAGTGATCGCGGATCACGACGGGAACATCGATAATGTATCGATGAAGCGAAAGACCCAGGATTTTACGCAAGTCGTAATCGATCTATCCGTATGGGACCTCAAGCACCTGAATGCGATTATCGCGGAGCTGCGCGGAAAGCGAACCGTCAATAAGGTCGAGCGCGTGAACGGATAAACCACCGCAGCTTGTGCCGACTTGATCTTCAGATGGGCGAATTGCCTCGATCAATCGAGTGACAGTAGCCCTACAGGTGTTCGATTTATCAAAGCCGGCCGTTTGAGACCCATAATCTTTTGGCTGATACAGAAAGCTCAATCAGAATCCTGATCTGACAGAGTCACTGAAAGATCTCCGATGGATGGAGGCTCGATCTGCCGCCGTCGGGTGTCCTTTGGCCTGGCGTGATGTCGCCCGTTAAACGCGGACGCCTCCGAGAAGCACGGAAGGGATATGACGCCACGCTCTTGGCGCCATTGATGCATCCGTACGGGTCACCATGCGCTGCCACCGGAAACCGATGAACGTGATCAGGTCACCCTTTACGATCCTACGCCAGGCACACATCCATTTATCCGACCCGTTTCGGTCGGAGCGGGACCATTGCGCGGAATCTGGCGCCGTCGAGCTATGCGCGTGAGTGAACTCGATGGTTGGGCCGAGCGCCGCCGGATCGCCGAACAGGCACGGGCCGAGCGCCCATGGTCGCTCTGGGGCCCTTACCTCGCGGAGCGCCAATGGGGCACCGTGCGCGAAGATTACAGTCGCGACGGGAATGCTTGGCGCTCTCTCCCCCACGAGGAGGCGCGTTCCCGCGCTTATCGTTGGGGCGAGGACGGTCTGGCGGGGCTCTGCGATGAGCGCGGACAGATGTGCGTTTCGCTGGCCCTGTGGAACGGGCATGATCATATCTTAAAGGAGCGTTTGTTCGGCCTAGCGAACGAAGAAGGTAATCACGGCGAAGATGTCAAGGAGATCTACCACTATCTCGATGCAGTCCCGAGCCATGCCTATCTGAAATTCCTTTATCGCTATCCGCACGCTGCTTATCCCTACGACGAATTGGTGCGTGAAGGGCAACGGCGGGGTCGCAACGAGCCGGAATACGAGCTTGAGGACACCGGTATATTTCGAGACAACAGCTTCTTCGATGTGACGGTCGAGTATGCAAAAGAGGATGTCGACGATATCCACGCGGTCATCACCGCCGTCAATCGGGGCGCTGAGGCTGCCGATCTTCACATCGTCCCGCAGGTTTGGTTTCGCAACACCTGGTCGTGGCGGGAGGGGGCGACACAGCGGCGTCCAAACCTGAAGCTGCGACCCGATGGCGGCGTGGCATGTGAGCATCCTCGCCTCGGGTCGTACCGGCTCTCCTTCGACGGCTACCCCGATCCGTTATTCTGCGAGAACGATACGAATTTGCGTCTGCACGGCTCGGAACCCGATGCCATCGGTCCCTTCAAGGACGGGTTCCACGCCGCCATCGTCGACGGCGACGACTCCGCAGTGAGCCGCGAATCCGGAACGAAACTGGGGCTACATTATTTCCGCCGGCTAGAGCCGGGGGAAACAACGCGCGTGACGCTACGTCTCTCGGCCGGCACGCGCCTGCGTCCGGTGGATCGCGAGGGGACCATTATTCACCGCCGCATTGCAGAGGCGGATGCCTTCTATGATTCGCTACAGGACGGCATCACGGACGCAGACGCGCGCGGAATCTTTCGTCAGGCTGCGGCGGGGCTCATCTGGTCCAAGCAGTTGTACTCCTACGATGTTCGACTCTGGCTCAAGGGGGATCCATCCCAGCCGGTGCCGCCGAAAGAGCGAAACGAAGGCCGCAACATTCACTGGCGCCATTTCGCGGCGGCCGATGTGCTCTCGATGCCGGACAAATGGGAGTATCCCTGGTTTGCCGCCTGGGATCTCGCCTTCCATTGTCTTCCGCTCGCCCTGCTCGACCCGGACTTCGCCAAGAAGCAGCTCCTTCTCCTTACCCGCGAATGGTACATGCACCCGAACGGCCAGCTTCCGGCCTACGAGTGGGAATTCGGCGACGCCAACCCGCCGGTCCACGCATGGGCGACCTATCGGGTGTTCGAGATCGATCGCGACCGGCGCGGCGGGCGCGGCGATCTCGCCTTCTTGGAAGGCGTGTTCCACAAACTCCTGATCAATTTCACCTGGTGGGTAAACCGCAAGGACGCTGAGGGCCGGAACGTATTCCAGGGCGGCTTCCTCGGCCTCGACAATGTCGGGGTGTTCGACCGCTCACGACCGCCGCCTGGGTTTGGGCGCATCCACCAGGCTGACGGCACCGCCTGGATGGCGATGTACGCACTCAACATGATGCGCATCGCCCTTGAGCTGGCGCTCCATAACGATGTCTACGAAAGCACTGCCTCGAAGTTCTTCGAGCACTTCCTGCTCATCGCGGAAGCGATGACCGACATGGGCGGCGAGGGCTTCGGCCTTTGGGACGAGGATGACGAATTCTACTACGACGAGGTCGATATCCCCGGCGGTGGAATGCTGCCCCTGCGAGTTCGCTCGGTGGTTGGGCTCGTCCCGCTCTTCGCTGTCGAGGTGATCGAACCGTGGGTGCTCCAGCGCCTCCCGGATTTCGCTCGACGCTTGAACTGGCTTCTCGAGAACCGCCCTCATCTGGCCTGCCTTGTCTCGCGCTGGGACGAGGGTGGGGTGCAGGACCGTAAGCTTCTATCGCTGCTGCGCGGTCATCGCATGAAGGCGCTGCTGCGCCGCATGCTCGACGAGGCCGAGTTCCTTTCCGTCCACGGGATCCGCTCGCTTTCGAAGGCACATCGCGATCAACCCTACGCCTTGAACGAGTTCGGCGCCTCCTTCACCGTCCGATACGACCCGGCTGATTCGACATCCAATATGTTCGGCGGCAACTCAAACTGGCGAGGGCCTGTCTGGATGCCGATGAATTACCTCATCCTCGAGGCGCTGCGTCGGTTTCACACCTATTACGGCGACGACTTCTTGGTGGAATATCCAACTGGCTCGGGAGAGCACAAGACGCTCAGTGCGATCGCGGACGCTCTGGAAGACCGCCTCATTTCGCTCTTCGCCAAAAATGAAGACGGGCACCGTCCCTTTCACGGCAGCCGTACGCCCATCCCAGACGCTCCGGGCTCCGATGAAGCGCTGCTCTTCCACGAGTTCTTCGATGGCGATACCGGGCGTGGACTTGGTGCGTCCCACCAGACCGGTTGGACAGCGCTGATTTTGAATCTGCTGCACAATCGGGCAACCCGTTCAGAGAAATAGGTGTTTAGTCTCGGCCTCAGTGTTACCGAGGCCGGCACTGGTGCCCACCCATCCGCTCGTGGTCGGTGCGCTCAGCATCGCCCAGCTGGGATTTCGGCGGCACCCATGATCTGACGGCCTCGCCGACGCCGATCTCACTGTCGGCTTCCGGAACGAAGAGCGCCACGAACGAGCCGTCCTCGGTGGCAATCAGACACACCGAGCCGCCTGGCCATTATCTACGTCGCGCGCTCAGGATTCGTCGCGCGGCATCTCGAGGGTGCGGTCTACCTTCTCGATGTCCAGGGACAGATGGGCGCGATAGAGCACCCCTGCGGACTCGTCGCGCACGATCGCTAGATAATCCTGGCGTTCGGTATCAAGACTGAATTCCTGCGCGATCTTGGCCATGATCCGCACGAGCTTGCCGCGAACGGCGGCTTCATCGGCGAGTTCGAAGCCGACCTTGTCCTTGACGTAATGTGCGCCGTCGTGGAGATCGATGAAGTAGCGTGGCATGAAGCTTAGAATCCGTGGGAATTTATCCCACCCTCATGGTTAACCTAAGCCGTCGTCGGCTGAAGCGCAATCTCCGGAGCACGCTTCGATGCTCTGCGGGACATTTCTGTCACGCTCGGCGGGAGAGTCCTCAGATGTCGCGCGGGTGAAGCGTTCGAAAGGAAAAACGCCGCCAATCGACGGATGGATGATGGTCGGCGATGACGCGGGACAGCACGTCGCGCCTTAATGTATGACCTTCAAACCGTCCCGAGAATCCGCGCCCCGATGTTTTTCCCGCTCTCGAAACTTCTCTACTTCCTTGTCACGCCGTCGAATACCCTGACGCTGCTGGTGCTCGTCGGCTTCGGTCTCGCGGCATCCGGATGGCTCCGCCTCGGCCTCTGGCTTGGTGCCCTCGCGAGCATCCTACTCGTTACGGTCGGCTTCACCCCAATCGCAGGCTTGGTCGCGCTGCCACTGGAGGAGCGATTTCCCGCCCATGTGGCCGATGACATCCCGGTAGCGGGCATCATCGTGCTTGGCGGTGCCATAGAGACCCGCACCTCGGCGGAGCGGGGCCAACTCGTCGTCAACGATGCCGGCGAGCGCCAGATCGCCATGGCGGACCTCGCCCGGCGATATCCGCAGAGCCGCCTCGTCTTTACCGGCGGCAGTGGTAGCCTCAACGGCACTACAGCCTCCGAGGCCGAGATTGTCGGGCGCTACGCCGAAACGATGGGCCTGCCGCGCACCCGGCTGATCCTAGAGGATCGCTCTCGCAACACCCGCGAGAACGCGGTCTTCAGTGCTGCTTTGGTGAAGCCAAAGCCCGGCGAGCGCTGGCTCCTGGTCACATCCGCTTGGCACATGCCCCGCGCCGTCGGCTGTTTCCGACAGGCGGGGTTTACGGTCACCGCCTACCCGGTGGATTACCGCACCAACGGGTGGGGCGATGCCCTGCGCTTCAACGGTTTCGCCTCGGACGGGCTGATGCTCCTTGATCTGATGGTCAAGGAATGGCTCGGCCTCGTGGCCTACAGGCTCGCCGGCTACACCGACGCCCTGTTGCCCGCGCCTCAATCCGCGTCGGTATCGTCCGAGGTCGCCGAGACGGCGCCGAGCCGGTAGATCCCGCGAAAGTCGTCCGGGTCCTCGACGGGCTTGCCCTTGCGCAGGATCGCGACCTCGCCGGCCTTGGTCATCCGCACCGCGACCCGGCGGACGGGCTGCATCAGAGGGCTCCAGGCCTCCGGCTGCGGCCCGGCAAGATCGCGCGCCACTTCCGAGGGGCAAACCGTCTTGCTGGCCCCGCGCGCCGCGACGAGGCGCAGGATCGTTTCGGCGATGGCCTCCTCGGATGGGCCCTTCCGCTCCGGCCGCCCACCCGTTTTCGCGGCGGCCGGTTGAGCAACCGGTTTGGCCGCCTCAGGCGGCTTCTTCGGGGAGGAGGTGCGCTGGCGCGTCGGCTTTTTTGGAATCGTCATGGTTGCCACCCCTGCCCTGTCCCGTCGTCTTCCGCCAGCAGTGCCGCGCGAATTTTCGATGCGAATTGCCGCCGCCACATGACCAGGACCACCGCCGTGGTCGTCAGCATGAGGAGCCAGGGACTCACGAACCAGCCGAGATAGGCCAGGGCGAAGAAGAAGGCTCGCTGTCCGCGCGCGAAATGGCTACCGGCGGCGATGTTCATCGCCGCTGCCTTGCGGGCGGCGCGCTGCATCTGTTCCGGCGTGGCTCCAGATCCCTTCGGCGGCACGGCACCGAGGAGGATCGCGCCGTAATTGAACAGGCGATAGGCCCAGGAGAACTTGAAGAAGGCGTAGACGAACACGACCGCCAGGCCCGCGACCTTGATCTCCCAGGTGACCCGCGTGGCGATGGCACCGAACGGCAGGGCCCCGAACAGCGTGAGCACATCGTCGCCGGAGCGCGAAAGGGTCAGCACGCCGCCCAGCGCGATCAATGATGTCGAGGCGAAGAAAGCGGTCCCGTTCTGCAACGAAGCGTTGATGGTGGTGTCGACCACGCGGTTGTCGCGCCCGATGAGCTGGCGCGTCCACTCGGCGCGCTGGGCGTTCATGATCTGGCTGAGGCTGGTGCGGCGCCCGCGCATGCGCGCGACGGCGACGCCGTATCCGGCCCAGGCCGCCACGAAGTAGCAAAGCGCCGCGAGGTCGAGATAGGAGAAGTCGGCGGTGAGCATCGGGTCCCGTCTCTGGACGCCCGGTGGCCGGCCGCCTCGCACCGGGCGCTAGCCCGGATGCCGACTGGCTGTCCACCCGTCCTGTGCCCTGAAACCGATCGAAGGGTGTCCGGCGTCAGCGGATCGCGAATCCAGCTTGTGGCGGCGCCTCGCCGTGGTCGGACACCACCACTTCGCTGACCCGCGCGCCGGGGGGGCCGTGCCGGCAAGCCTCCAGCATCCGACCGACCGCGTCACTCGACCCCGAGAAGACCGCTTCGACGCTGCCGTCGGACCGATTGCGAACATGGCCCGCGAGGCCCTGGCGCTCGGCCTCGTCCCGTGTCCACATCCGGTATCCGACGCCCTGGACCCGCCCACGGATGATGACGGCAACGGTACGGATTTCGGACATCACGGCGTTCGTCCTCGCTGCCAGGCATGCAATTCCGCGCGGTACGCCGCCGGCAGTTGCGCGGCGGTGGCCGCGGCCAGGACCGCTTCCAGATAGCCCGGGCGGGGCGAACCCGTGACGCTCGTGCCGCCGAGGTAGATCAGCGCTCGCTTCGATCCACCCGGCACCGTGATCGGCTGCATCGCCTTGATGTAGAGACCCGAGGCCACACCCTCGTAGCGGTCGAGGGCCGCTACGTCCCCGAGGGCGAGATCCCAAAGGATTCCGAACACGGTCGCACGCGGATCGCGTACAACCGAGGCATAGCCCTCGCGCATAATGATGAAGCGATGCCGATTGAGACGGCCCTGCCCGATCAAAGTCGAGCGCGGGCAGCGCGCCGCCATCGCGCCGGCGTCCATGTTCGCGCCGTAAGCGAAATAGAGGGGCATCGACCCGTCCCTGGCTCTTGGTCACGCCCGCTTCGTCCGAGAGGCGAAGCGCGCGCGGCGGCGGATCCTCAGGCGAATTCGAGGATGACGGCGTCGACCGCGAGGCTGTCGCCTTCCTTCGCGGCGATCTTGGCGACGGTGGCGTCGCGTTCGGCGCGCAGCACGTTCTCCATCTTCATCGCCTCGACGATGGCGAGCGCTTCGCCGTTCTTCACCTCCTGGCCCTCCTTGACCAGGATCGCCTTGACGAGGCCGGGCATCGGGCAGAGCACCTGCTTCCCCGAACCCGCATCCTCCTTGACGGGCATCAGGGCGGCGAGCGCTGCTTCGCGCTTCGTGTAGACGCGGGCTTCGGCGGCGGCGCCGGCATGCTGGAGCGCGACGCCGTTGAGGAGACCACGCACCTGCATGGCGACGCGGGTTCCGGCGATCTCACCTTGCCAGACCGGCTCGCCGGGGCGCCAGTCGCTCGACACCGTCCAGGTTTCGCCGTCCTCGGCCTTGACGATCAGGGTGCCACCCACCGCCTCGACGGTGACCGGATAGGATTCGCCCGCCAGCACCACGACGCGTTCGCGCTCGAAGTGCAGCAGCGCGGGGTCGCGCATCTGGCCGGAGATGCCGCGCTTGCGCTGGTTCATCTTGTGGTCGATGGCCGCGGCCGCGGCCGCCATGCGCCGTGCGATCTCGCCCTTCGGTTCGGGGGCGACGAAGCCCTCCGGAAACTCCTCGGCGATGAAGCCCGTCGAGAGGTTGCCCTCGCGCCAGCGCGGATGCGCCATCAGGGCGGCGAGGAACGGGATGTTGTGGCGGATACCCTCGATGGCGAAGGCGTCGAGGGCCTCGCCCTGCGATTCGATGGCCTCGGCCCGGGTCGGCGCCCAGGTGACGAGCTTGGCGATCATTGGATCGTAGTGGATCGCGATCTCGCCGCCCTCCTCCACGCCGGTGTCGTTGCGCACGGTCGCGGCGCCGAACTGACCCTCCGCCGGCGGCCGGTAGGTTGTGAGGCGACCGATCGAAGGCAGGAAGTTGCGGGTCGGGTCCTCGGCGTAGACGCGGCTCTCGACCGCCCAGCCGTTCAGCTTCACGTCGGCCTGCGCCAGCGGCAGAGCCTCACCGGCCGCGACACGGATCATCAGCTCGACGAGGTCGAGGCCGGTAATCATCTCGGTGACCGGGTGCTCCACCTGCAGGCGGGTGTTCATTTCGAGGAAGTAGAACGATTTGTCCTGGCCTGCCACGAACTCCACCGTGCCGGCGGAATCGTAGTTCACGGCTTTCGCCAGTGCGACGGCCTGCTCGCCCATCTTCCGGCGGGTGGCCTCGTCGAGCAGCGGCGACGGCGCCTCCTCGATGACCTTCTGATTGCGGCGCTGGATCGAGCACTCGCGCTCGCCGAGGTAGATCACGTTGCCGTGCTTGTCGCCGATCACCTGGATCTCGATGTGGCGCGGATCGGTGATGAACTTCTCGACGAAGACGCGGTCGTCGCCGAAGGACGAGGCGGCCTCGGACTTGGCACGGGCGAAGCCTTCCGCGACTTCGCCGGCCGAGTGGGCGATGCGCATGCCCTTGCCGCCGCCACCAGCGGAGGCCTTGATCATCACGGGATAGCCGATCTCGTCCGCGATGGTGACCGCGTGCTCAGGGCTCTCAATGACGCCGAGGAAGCCCGGCACGGTCGAGACCTGGGCGGCCGAGGCCGCCTTCTTGGATTCGATCTTGTCGCCCATCGCGGCGATCGCGCCCGGGTTCGGCCCGATGAAAACGATGCCGGCTGCCTCGAGCGCACGCGGGAAGGATTCCCGCTCGGACAGGAAGCCGTAGCCGGGATGCACCGCCTGGGCGCCGGTCTGTTTGCAGGCGTCGATGATCTTGTCGATCAGCAGGTAGGACTGCGCGGCCGGGGCCGGGCCGATATGCACCGCCTCGTCGGCCATGGCGACGTGCACGGCGTCACGATCGGCATCCGAGTAGACCGCCACGGTCTTGATGCCCATGCGGCGGGCGGTCTTGATGATGCGACAGGCGATCTCGCCACGGTTCGCGATCAGAATCTTGTCGAACATCTTTCCGCGCACTCTGGTCCGTCAGGGAACATGCGGCGTCTCAACAAACGCCCAAGCTCGTTCCCGTTAAAGCAGTTATGCGGCTTCGGGAAGCTGATCGATCCGAGGGTGTCCAGAGTTTTCGTGCGTGCGTCGCAGCCATGAGGATGTGCATTGCACAAATGGATTTTGTATGCGCCGATTTGTGCGGCCTGGATCGTGTGGGCGACCCGCTCAGGCAGCCAGCCGCACCATCGTGGAGGCCGTCGTCTCGGCGGTGTGGCGGTTTACGGCCAGCGCGAAGGCGATGAGTGCCTCGTCGCTGGCCTGGGCCTCGCGCACGACTTCGCGGGCGATCCGGGCGGCGAGCGCGGTTGGGCCGCTGCCGTTGCTGAGAGAGCCGACGAGCCAGCGGGCCACCTCGGGGTCGATGTAGCCGGTCGGCCGCTCGCCCCACACCGCGAAATCCACCACGGAGGTCACGAGGTAGTCGCCGAAGGCGGCATCCGAGGTCGCCACGCGGTCGAGGGCGATCAGCATGTCGGCCTCGTCCCGGCAGGTCAGCCCGTCCGGCAGGACGTTCCGGCAGAGGGTCTGGACGTCCTCGGCGCCGATGCGGCCGGCGGCGACGATACGGTTACAGAAAACCTGCAGCGAAAGGTTGATCATCTCTTGATACCTCTCCGGCTTTGTCTTGGCCGGTCTGTGTGTCTTTCGATTGTTCGACTATGCAGGAGGGCATCGTTCAAGTCCTTAACGCGCAAATCTGAATCGACGTTCAGGTTAAAGCCTGCTCACGAATGAGCGTTTCGAAATCCTGACTTGCCGGCCGCGTACCCGAATCCCGGCGCGCGATCGCGATGCGGAGATTCACGCGATCGGTCCGGTGCTGAGGACGCGCATATCGAGCCGTCCCTCCGCGTCTCGGAAGACATCGTAAGTGACACGGTCGGCGACGGTGTTGCCGTCACCGAAGATGAGTACCTTCGGCTTTTGCGCGATGACGTCCGCAACCGAACCGTAGGTCGAGGAGGCGATGATGACCTCGTCGCCGACCTGACAGGTCCGCGCAGCAGCGCCGTTCAGGATGCAGCAGCGCGAGCCGGCTGCTCCGTAGAGCACGTAGGTGCTGATCCGCGCGCCCGACATCTTGTTCCAAATCTCGACGAACTCCAGCGGATCGAGTCCGACCTCCCGGCAGAAGTCGGCATCAAGGGTGATCGAGCCGTGGTAGTTGAGGTCGGCACCGGTCACCCGGAGGCCATGCAATTTGGCGCGCATGAAACTCTGCATCGTCTAAACTTCCCTGGTTCGGCCGTGCGTCGGCGCCAGCCCCTGATCTCACGATGGCTCGTCCGGGGCCGACATACCCCGCGCCTGCCGCGCCTTGCACTCGCGGCAGGCTCATCGCGTGCGGACGGCCCGTGATGCAAGCACGGATCCCTCCGAGAGCGCATGTCATGCTCTGCCACCTCACGCGGCTCAATGTCCGATCGCGGGTCTGTCAGCGGCGGAAAGCGCCTGCAAAATCGTGGCTCGGTCTGCGAAGGCTCGCGCGAACGAAGGCTTGCACAACCGGAATGCGGCGCGCATCCCGGCATGGTGGAGTGCGCGCAGGCATGGCACATCTGCAAGGCTCGCTGCTGCGCGGCGGCGCGCAGCGATACCGCCAGGGGGACGACCGTGACGACGCTGTACGTGAGCCATCCCGCTGCCCTCGACCACGCCATGCCGGAGGGGCACCCCGAGCGGGCGGACCGTATCCGCGCCGTGGACCGGGCCCTGGAGGACGAACGCTTCGTCGGACTCGTGCGTGCACTGGCGCCGAAGGCCGCGCCGGAGGTTCCGACCCTCGTTCACCCGGTTCCCTACGTACAGGCGATCATCGAGGCGTCGCCGCAGGATGGTTACGTCCAGATCGACGGCGATACGCTTCTCTCGCCCGGCACCCTGGAGGCGGCCCTGCGCGGGGTCGGCGGTGCGGTCCATGCGGTCGATGCGGTGATGACGGGCGAGTGCACCAATGCGTTCGTCGCCATGCGTCCGCCCGGCCACCATGCCGAGCGCATGACCGCCATGGGCTTCTGCCTCTTCAACAACGCCGCCATCGCCGCTCGCCATGCCCGCGAGGCACACGGGGCGGCCCGCGTCGCCGTGGTCGACTGGGACGTCCATCACGGGAACGGGACACAGGACATCTTCTGGGACGATCGATCCGTCATGTACGCCTCGACCCACGAGATGCCCCTGTTTCCCGGCACGGGTGCACGTGGGGAGCGTGGCAATCACGACACCATCGTGAACGTGCCCCTGCGCGCGGGCGACGATGGCGCGGTCTTCCGCGAGGTCTTCGAGGCCGGAATCCTGTCCCGCCTCGAGTCCTTCGCGCCGGACCTCATTATCATCTCGGCGGGTTTCGACGCGCACCACCTCGACCCGCTCGGGAGCGTGCGCCTGACCGAGGCCGATTTCGGCTGGGCCACTCGCCGCCTGATGGACCTGGCCGAGCGGCACGCGGGCGGACGCGTGGTCTCGGTGCTGGAGGGCGGCTACAGCCTCAAAGGGCTCGGGCTCTCCGCCGCCGCGCACGTGGATGCGCTGATGGGGCGGTGATGGGTCATCAGCTTGATCGAAGCGGATGACCCATCAGCAAGCCTGCGCGGCGCTTGAGCGAAGCCCAAATCTGGCATCCCGCAGGGATCGCCGGAAGGGATCAAACAGATTTGGTATGAAATGTCGCGACTGGCGTCCCCGGCTCTAGCCCTGGAATGACAGGGTCGCCTGTGTGCCGGCCCGGCCGCCGGCGTAGACAAGGGCCGTGCGCAGGTTCGCCGCCATCGCCTTGACGATACGCGAGCCCAGGCCGGTCCCGCGAGGCTGGCCCTCCCCGGTCCAACCGATGCCATCGTCTTCGACGGTCAAGGTCAGGCTGTCCGCGTCCTGGCGAATCACCGAAACCCGGATCTCACCCGGCACGTCCGGTGGGTAGGCGTACTTGTAGGCGTTCGTCACGAGCTCGGTGACGACCACGCCCACCGAGACCGCCTTGTCGGTGGCAAGCCGTACCGGGGCCGCCTCGAGGCGAATGGCGTGATCGCGTCCCGCCGCCTTCATCGCAGCCTGAAGTTCCTCCACGAGACTCGCGAGGTATGCGTCGAGGTCGACGGCCTCCACGTCGTCGGAGGTATAGAGCCGCCGGTGGATACCGGCGATAGCGGAGATCCGCGCCTGCATCTCGCGCAAGGCCGCCTTGGCGGCTGGGTCCGAGACCGCGTTGGTCTGCATGTGCGTCAGCGCCGCCACCAGCGCCAGCGAGTTCGCCACGCGGTGATTGACCTCGCGCAGCATGATCTCGGCTCGGTCGCGGGCCTCGCGTACCGCCTGCTCGGCCCGCTCCTTGTCACGCCGGAGCGCCTCCTGGCGGAGGGCCGTGTCGACCGCCTCGCCGAGGAGTTCGCGGAACTGGCCCTGGAGATCCTTCCAGACGTAATCGACAGCGCCGGCCTTCAGGGCCGCCACCGCGACGCGGCTGTCCTCCGAACCGGTGACGTAGACGACGGGCGGCGCCTCGGGCAGGGCACGGATGCAGGGCAGGATGTCGAGACCTGTCTGGCCGGGCATGTGATGATCGAGGGCCACCACGTCGATGCCGCCCGCCCCGAGGCGGACCAGCCCTGCATCGCCGTCGAGGGCCAGTTCCACGACGTAGCCCCGCGCCGTGAGCGCGCGCTGCACCAGCCGCCCCAGGCCGGGATCGTCGTCGATGTAGAGGACGCGTCCGCGGCCTGGAGGCAGGGGCTCGGTCATGAGCGGGCAGACATCATGGGTTTTCAGGCACTTGCATGACCGAGAAGAACAAACCGAGCTGCCGGATGGCGTTCGCGAAGCCTTCGTAATTCACGGGTTTGGTGATGTAGACGTTGGCACCCAGGTCATAGCAGCGCTGGACCTCGCGGTTGTCGTCCGTGGTGGTGAGGACGACCACGGGCGAACGCTTGGTGTGCGGGTTCGCCTTCACCTTCTCGAGGATGTCGATGCCGGTCATGTCCGGCAGGTTGAGGTCGAGGAGGATCAGGATGTGGCGCTTGGCGCTCGCCTCGCCGGAGCCGTCGGCACCCAGGAGGTACTCGAGCGCCGACGTCCCGTCCCGGAAGGGCAGGATGGTGTTGTTCACGCCCGCCCGGCGGATATTGCGCTCGATCAGGCGGGCATGACCCTCATCGTCCTCGATCATGACGATTTCGACGGCGTTCACGCTGACCGAGCCCTTACTCTGCTGCGAGCCGCACCCGCGGCCCGTCCCGTTCGGGAATGGACGAAGCATGACCTGTAACGCCCTCGCGCGGCAGCGTCACGCTGAAGGTTGTGCCGATGCCCAACTCCGAATCGATGTGAATGCGCCCGCCGAGGGAGCGCACGAGCGCCTTGACGTGGGCGAGCCCGATGCCCTCCCCCGGTTTATCCTGCGTACCTGAGCGCCGGAATAGTTCGAACACCCGAGCGTGGTCCCGCGCGGCGATGCCCCGTCCGTTGTCGGTGACGCTGAAACGGACGCGGCGCCCGCCGACGGCGCTGGCGTGAATCTCGATCCGGCCGGGCCGTGCGGGATCGAGGTACTTCACGGCGTTGTCGATCAGGTTTCCGAACACCTGCTCGACGGCGAGCCGGTCCGCCTCGATGACCGGCAGGTCGGGGGCGATGATCACCTGCGCGCCCGCCCGCTCGGTCTGGTGACGCTGAGCGTCGGCGATCCGGCCGAGGAGCGCCGACATGTCGAGGGGTTCCGGCGCGAAGGTACGTCGGCCCTCCCGCGACAGCTTCAGGATCGCGGCGATCAGGCTTTCCATCCGGGTCACGGCCGCCTTGATGAAGCCGAGGGCTTCCTCGAGATCGGCGTCGATCCGCGCCGCCTGCGGATGATCCCCCAGGGCCGCGCGCACGTCCTCGCGTGTGGCATCGAGCTCGCTGGTGAAGCCCATCACGTTGACGAGGGGCGCACGCAGATCGTGGCTCACGATGTAGGCGTAGCGCTGAATCTCCTCGTTCGATTCGCGCAGCTCGGCCTCGGCCAGGCGCTGCTCGGAAATATCGGTATGCACGCCGACCCATTCCCGGATCGCCCCGTGGGCATCCGTCACCGGCACGGCCCGGATCGCGTAGTGGCGCCAGCTCCCGTCCGCGGAGCGGACGCGGTGCTCGTGCACGAAGGTCCGGCGCTGGCGCACCGTCTCGTTCCAGGCCTCGATGCTGGGCTGCTTGTCATCCGGGTGCACGGCGTCAGCCCAGCCGTAGCCCTCGTACTCCGCGCGGGTCTGGCCGGTAATGGCGCTCCAGCCGGGCTGGTCGCCGAGCATTCGGCCCTCCGCGTCGTTGGTCCAGAGCACGCCGCGCACGGCCTGGACGGCGGCCCGGAAGCGCGCCTCGCTGGCGCGCAGCTCGGTCTGGACCCGCTGCTGATCGAACGAGGACGCGAGCATCGCCAGGAACAGAATCAGGAAGGTCGCGCCCGAGACCCCAAGCGCGAGGTTCTGCTGGGCATGGCTGAGAACGGCTTCGTGGACCGCGTGGGCGCCCGCCTCTTCGGCGGTGAACGTTGCGGCCGCCATGCCGGTGTAGTGCATGCCCGCCACCGCGATGCCCATCACCACGGCGGCGATGAGCTTCTGCCAGACGCTGTTTCGGCGAAATGTGAGCCAGAGCGCTGTGGTCGCGGCGATTACCGCGATGAGGACCGAGACCATCACCACGGGCCAGTGATAGGCGAGATTGCCCGGCACGCGCATCGCCGCCATGCCGGTGTAGTGCATCGCCGCGACGCCGAGCCCCATCACCGGGCCGGCAATCAGGAAGCTGCGGCCCGTCGCACCGCGCGCGCTGATCCACGCGAAGGCCGCCCCGGTGAAGAGAATCGCGAGAAGCAGGGACAGCGCGGTGGTGGGCAGGTCGTAGGCTGCCGGCATCCCCATCTCGAAAGCCAGCATGCCCACGAAGTGCATCGACCAGATGCCGCCGCCCATCGCGACCGCCGCACCGGCGATCCAGCCCCAACGCCGTTTCGATCCGGCGGCGTCGACGCGGGCACCAAGGTCCAGCGCGGTGTAGGACGCGAAGACCGCGATGGAGATGGACAAGGCGACGAGCGCCGGATTGTAGCCGGTGTGAAGCATCGTTGCGCGCGGGAGACCGTTCCGGAGACGAAGCGAACTTAGCCGGTCCCTCGCTTGAGGGCCATTGCGGACGCGGGCAGGATCGATCCGCTCGGTTGCCGCGCCGCACTACCCCTCGGCGCCCGCATGCCGTAAGGCCGCTGCACCCGCCCGAACCTCCGTGATGTCATGATCCGCCTCGAAAAAATCGGCAAGCAGAACGGCCGCCAGATCGTCTTCATCGAGGCCTCCGCCGCCCTTCAGCGGGGCGAGAAGGTCGGTCTCGTCGGCCCGAACGGTGCCGGCAAGACCACGCTGTTCCGGATGATCACCGGCGAGGAGCAGCCCGACGAGGGCCAGGTCGCCGCCGATCGCGGCATCACCATCGGGTATTTCAGCCAGGATGTGGGCGAGATGTCCGGCCGCACCGTGGTCACGGAGGTGATGAACGGCGCGGGGCCGGTAAGCGAGATCGGGGCCGAGCTGAAGCAGGTCGAACTGGCCCTCGCCGACCCGGACCGGGCCGACGAGATGGAAGCCCTGATCGAGCGGTACGGCGAGGTCCAGGCCCGTTTCGAGGAACTCGACGGCTACGCGCTCGAAGGCCGCGCCTACGAGGTATTGGCGGGCCTCAGCTTCTCCCAGGAGATGATGGACGGCGATGTCGGCAAGCTCTCGGGCGGCTGGAAGATGCGCGTGGCGCTCGCCCGCATCCTGCTGATGAACCCCGACGTGATGCTCCTCGACGAGCCGTCGAACCATTTGGATCTGGAGAGCCTGATCTGGCTGGAGGCCTTCCTCAAGGGCTACGAGGGCGCGCTCCTGATGACCTCGCACGACCGCGAGTTTATGAACCGCATCGTCACGAAGATCGTCGAGATCGACGGCGGCCAGCTCACCACCTATTCGGGCGACTACGCCTTCTACGAGCAGCTGCGGGCGGTCAACGAGACGCAGCAGCAGGCGCAGTTCGAGCGCCAGCAGGCGATGCTGGCGAAAGAGATCAAGTTCATCGAGCGGTTCAAGGCGCGCGCCTCCCATGCCGCGCAGGTCCAGAGCCGGGTCAAGAAGCTCGACAAGATCGAGCGCGTGGAGCCCCCGAAGCGCCGCCAGAGCGTCGCCTTCGAGTTCCTGCCGGCTCCCCGCTCCGGCGACGACGTCGTGATGCTCAAGAACGTGCACAAGCGCTACGGCAGCCGCACGATCTATGAGGGACTCGACTTCGGGATTCGCAGGCGCGAGCGCTGGTGCGTGATGGGCATCAACGGCGCCGGCAAGTCGACGCTCCTGAAGCTCGTCACCGGCACCGCGCAGCCCGACGACGGCACGGTGGCGGTGGGCGGCAGCGTCAAGCTCGGCTACTTCGCCCAGCACGCCATGGATGTCCTCGACGGCGACCGCACGGTGTTCGGTTTCCTGGAGGATTCCTTTCCGCAGGCCGGCCAGGGCAGCCTGCGGGCACTGGCCGGCTGCTTCGGCTTCTCGGGCGACGACGTGGAGAAACGCTGCCGCGTACTTTCGGGCGGCGAGAAGGCACGGCTGGTGATGGCACGAATGCTCTACGATCCGCCGAACTTCCTCGTGCTCGACGAGCCGACCAACCACCTCGACATGGGCACCAAGGAGATGCTCATCGCCGCGCTTGCGAATTACGAGGGCACGATGCTCTTCGTCAGCCACGACCGGCATTTCCTCGCCGCGCTCTCGAACCGCGTCCTCGAACTCACCCCGGACGGGATCCACCAGTACGGCGGCGGCTACACCGAATACGTCGCCCGCACGGGCCAGGAGGCGCCGGGCCTGCGCAGCTGAGGCGGCGCTCGCCGGCGTTCATGATCGTTTCCCGCGATAGGCCCGGCCATCGATCCCCAGCACCTTGATCCGGGAGGCCAGGGTGGTCGGGCGCAGACCGAGCATCTCGGCCGCTCCTCCTTCACCGAACACCTTGCCGCCGGTCATCGCCAGGGCCGCCTCGATCTCCGCGCGGTCGCGCGCCCGGCGCTCGGCCTCCGTCACGGGCTGGGTCGCCGGCGCGAGGGACGGCACGGCATCACGACCGCGCGCAGCGGGTTCCGCCTCCGGCAGGTCGAGATGCAGGCGGCCGCGCACGGCCAGGATGGCGCCACGTTCGATGACGTTCTCTAATTCGCGCACGTTGCCGGGCCAGGGATAGCGGGCGAGGCGGCGCGCATCCCCTTCCGTCAGACGCGGCTCCGGGATGTTCAGGCGGCGCGCGGCCCCTTTCAGGAAATGCTGCGCGATCAACGGGATGTCCTCCGGACGCTCGCGCAAGGGACTCGCCGCGATGGGAAAGACGTTCAGCCGGAAGTAGAGATCCTCGCGGAAGCGACCGCGCCGGACCTCATCGCGCAGGTCGCGGTTTGTGGCGGCAATCAGCCGGACATCGACGGCGCGGGTGCGCTCGTCACCGACGCGTTCGAAGGAGCGCTCCTGCAACACCCGCAGCAGCTTGCCCTGAAGGTCGAGGGGGATCTCTCCGACCTCGTCGAGGAACAGCGTGCCGCCATCAGCGAGCTCGAAGCGCCCGACCCGGTCCCGCAGGGCACCCGTGAAGGCGCCTTTGGCATGGCCGAAGAACTCGCTCTCGAACAGCTCGCGCGGGACGGCGGCACAGTTCACCCGGATCAGCGGCCGGTCGCGGCGGCGGCTCGCCTCGTGGATCGCGCGCGCGATCAGCTCCTTGCCGGTACCGGATTCGCCCGTGACCAGGACGGTGGCATCGGTGCCGGCCACGAGGTCGATCTGCCGCAACGTCGCCTCGATGGCGGGTGAGCGGCCGATGATGCCCTGGTGGTGGCTCTCCAGCCGGATTTCCTCCTTGAGGTAGGCATTCTCGAGTTCCAGGCGCTCGCGCAGGGAATCGACCTCGGCGAGGGCCTGGCGCAGGCGCTCGTCTGCCTCGCGGCGCTGGCTGACGTCGCGGAACACGATGACCGCGCCGAGGAGACGTCCCCGATCGCGAATCGGCGTCGAGGTGTACTCCACCGGGAACGCGCTGCCGTCGCGGCGCCAGAACACCTCCGTGTCGACCTGATGGACGGCCCCGTCGCGGAATGCTGCGTAGATCGGGCAATCGTGGTGGTGGTAGTGCACGCCGTCGGGATGGGTGTGGTGAACGGTGGCGTGCATGTCCTTGCCGACGAGGTCGGTCGCGGCCCACCCCAGCATGCGTTCGGCCGCCGGGTTCACGAAGGTCGTCACGCCCTCGGCGTTAACGCCGTAGATGCCCTCCCCGGCTGCCCGCAGGATGAGCTGGTTCTCGCGTTCGATGTCGCGAAAGATCCGCTCCATCCGCTGCCACTCGGAGAGGCCCGCACGCATGTGGGCGTCGGCCTGCGCATCCACTTGCCGGTGGCGGCGATCCTCGAGGTCGGCCAGCGTGACCAGCATCATCGGCGCGACGCTTGGCAGAAGAGAACCGGCATATTCGAGGCGCAGCGCCCGACCCTCGCCATGGCGCGGCGTCAGGGCATGCGTCCACCAATGCCCCTTCGCTTGGACGGCCTGGGTGAAGACGATCAGCGTCGCCAATTGACCGGGATGAAGGGCGCTCGCGGGCATGCTTTGCAGACCGGCGCGCGGATACCCGAGTAGGCGGGCGGCAGCCGCATTAGCGTCGACGATGCGGTCTGCTGCCGGATCGAGCACGAGCATGGGCTCACGGCACTCCTCGAACGCGAGGCCGAAGTCTGATCGACGCGCTGTATCGCTCATCATTCCCAATCGCTGCTACGAATTTTCGGAGTAGAACTCCGATTTTTCATGAATCACGAATTCACGTATTTCATGATCGATCTCTTAAAGTGTTGCAATGTCTGAACAATAAATTCTGGACCCGTTGGCATGCTGCTTGCTGATGAGCTGCATCATCCGACGGCGAGCGAAACATGGCCCTGTTCGATAATCCCTTCGATGCGTCCCGGCGGTTACGCCGCGGCGGCTGCTCCTGCGGCGCGCATGGTTCTCAAAGCGAGCACGATGCGGCCTTGCCGAGCGGAGATGCGGCGATCCAGCGGGTCGTCGAGGGCACGGTGATGCGGGCGCTGTTCCCGCGGGATGCCGAGCGCCGCGCCTTTCTGAAGAGCGTCGGGGCCGGCACGGCGCTCGCCGCCGTCAGCCAGTTCCTGCCCACCGGCCTCATCGCCGAGGCCTTCGCGCAGGGCGCCAAGCCCGAGAAGACCGATCTGAAAATCGGCTTCATTCCGATCACCTGCGCCACGCCGATCATCATGGCGAAGCCCATGGGCTTCTACGAGAAGCAGGGCCTCAACGTCGAGGTGGTGAAGACTGCCGGATGGGCGGTGATCCGCGACAAGACCCTCAACCGCGAATACGACGCCGCCCACATGCTGGCGCCCATGCCCATCGCGATCTCTCTCGGCGTCGGGTCGAACCCCCAGCCCTACACCATGCCGGCGGTAGAGAACGTCAACGGTCAGGCGATCACGCTGGCCATGAAGCACAAGGACCGGCGCGACCCGAAGGACTGGAAGGGCTTCAAGCTCGCGGTGCCCTTCGACTATTCGATGCACAACTATTTGCTGCGCTATTACCTCGCGGAAGCCGGCATCGACCCCGACACCGATGTGCAGATCCGCGCGGTGCCGCCGCCCGACATGGTCGCGAACCTGCGCGCCGACAACATCGACGGGTTCCTGGCCCCCGATCCGGTCAACCAGCGCGCGGTCTATGACGGGGTCGGCTTCATTCACATCCTGTCCAAGGAAATCTGGGACCGCCATCCCTGCTGCGCCTTCGCGGCCTCGCAGGAATTCATCACCCAGACCCCGAACACCTACGCGGCCTTGCTGCGGGCGATCATCGAGGCCACGACCTACGCGGCCAAGCCCGAGAACCGGAAAGAGATCGCCGCGCAGATCGCACCGGCGAATTACCTCAACCAGCCGGTTACGGTGGTGGAGCAGGTGCTCACCGGCACCTTCGCGGACGGCCTCGGCAACGTGCGAAAGGTGCCCGACCGGGTCGATTTCGACGCCTTCCCCTGGCAGTCCTTCGCCGTCTGGATCATGACCCAGATGCAGCGCTGGGGTCAGATCAAGGGTGATGTCGACTACGCGGCCGTGGCCGCCAAGGTCTACCTCGCCACCGACGCCGCCAGGCTGATGAAGCAGAACGGCCTCACGCCGCCGGAGACCACCACCAAGAGCTTCGTGGTGATGGGCAAGACCTTCGATCCGGCCAAGCCGAAGGAATATCTCGACTCCTTCAAGATCAAGCGGGCGGGCTGAACCATGGCCAACACCCTTCGGTTTCGCGCCGGCCTCGTCTCGCTTGCCCTGCTTCTCGCATTCCTGCTCACTTGGCAGATCGCCGTGAGCGGCACGGCCAAGACCGAGGCGATGGACCCGGAATACGCCGCCCTCATGGGCGCCAGCGCCACCACCGGCAAGTCGGCCATGCCGGGGCCCCTCGACGTCGGCGCCACGATCTGGAAGCACCTACGGGACCCGTTCTACGACCGGGGGCCGAACGACAAGGGGCTGGGTATCCAGCTTGCTTACTCCATCGGCCGCGTGGCGCTCGGCTACGGACTTGCGGTGATCGTGGCGATCCCGATCGGTTTCATCATCGGCATGTCGCCCCTGATGGGCCGGGCCCTCGACCCCTTCATCCAGCTTCTCAAGCCGGTCTCGCCCTTGGCGTGGATGCCGCTCGCCCTCTACACGATCAAGGATTCCGGGCTCTCGGCGATCTTCGTGATCTTCATCTGCTCGCTCTGGCCGATGCTGATCAACACCGCCTTCGGGGTCGCCGGAACCCGGCGCGAGTGGCTCAACGTCGCCAGAACTCTTGAGGTGGGCCCATTCCGTCGGGCGGTGACGGTGATCCTACCGGCGGCGGCGCCCACCATCCTCACGGGCATGCGCATCTCGATCGGCATCGCGTGGCTCGTCATCGTGGCGGCCGAGATGCTCGTGGGCGGCACCGGCATCGGCTACTTCGTCTGGAACGAGTGGAACAATCTCTCGATCACCAATGTGATCACCTCGATCCTCGTCATCGGCCTCGTGGGCATGATCCTCGACCAAGTGCTGGCGCGGGCGCAACGCCTCGTCACCTTTCCGGAGTGAACGCCATGGCAACGCTCCTCCCCTTCCGCGCCTCGCCCTTCCGCTCCGGATCGTCGGACAATACCGGAGACGCCCGCATGCCGTCCCAGACCACACCCCAATCCGAGAAATTCATCTCGATCGAAGGGATCGCCCGGCGCTACCCCGCGCCCGGCGGCACCAGCACCACGGTATTCGAGAATCTCTGGCTACCGATGCGGCGGGGCGAGTTCGTCTGCATGATCGGGCATTCCGGCTGCGGCAAGACCACGGTGCTCAACATCCTGGCCGGGCTGGAGGCGCCGAGCGAGGGCGTCGTCATCGCGGACGGGCAGGCCATCGAGGGAACCAGCCTCGATCGGGCCGTGATCTTCCAGGGCCACGCGCTCCTGCCTTGGCGCACCGTGCTGGGCAACGTCGCCTACGCGGTCTCCTCGCGCTGGCGCAAGGCGGGCCGGGCCGAGGTCGAGGCCCGCGCCCACAAGGCCATCGCGACGGTGGGGCTGGCCGGGTCCGAACACAAGCGGCCGTCGGAGCTGTCCGGGGGCATGAAGCAGCGTGTCGGCATCGCCCGGGCGCTGGCCATCGAGCCCAAGATCCTGCTCATGGACGAGCCGTTCTCGGCGCTCGACGCGCTAACCCGCGGCACGCTTCAGGACGAGGTCCGGCGAATCTGCGTCGAGACTGGCCAGACCGTCTTCATGATCACCCACGACGTCGACGAGTCGATCTATCTGGCCGACCGCATCGTGCTGATGACCAACGGCCCCCAGGCCAAGGTGGCCGAAATCGTCGAGAACCCGCTGCCGAAGGTCCGTGACCGCACGCAACTGCACCACGCGCCCGGCTACTATGCCCTGCGCAATCACCTGATGGACTTCCTCGTCACGCGCTCGAAGACCCTGCGGGACGCAATGCCGCCCGGCTACGACCAGCGCCACCCGCCGGTGATCCGTCCCAGTCTGAGCGACGCGGACACCGCTGCACTGCTGGGCGCCGAAGCCCCGGCTCTGCGCGCCTGACCAACCCCCTTCCAACCCGTCACGGAGACGAAAGCCATGAAGCGCGAAGACCTCACCGAGAAGCTCCTCGACATCAAGCGCGAGAAGGGCTGGACCTGGAAACACATCCAGGACGAGATCGGCGGCATCTCGCCGATTCTGATCACCGCAGCCTGCATGGGCCAGATGAAGCTCCCCAAGGCCCAGGCCGCCAAGGCCGCTGCACTGTTCGGCCTTTCGCAGGCCGAAGAGCGCATGCTGAACGAGGCGCCCTATCGCGGCTCGATCGCCCAGATGCCGCCGACCGACCCGCTGATCTACCGCTTCTACGAGTTGGTGATGGTCTACGGCACCACCTGGAAGGAACTGATCCAGGAGGAGTTCGGCGACGGCATCATGTCCGCCATCGACTTCAACATGACCATGGAGCGCGAGCCGAACAACAAGGGTGACCGGGTGAAGATGAACCTCTCGGGCAAGTTCCTACCCTATAAGTACTACGGCAACGAAGAGGGCGTGCCGGATTACGGCTTCAAGGAAGGTTGAGGGCGGCTCTCACGCCCCTGGGCTCGGCGGCGTGCGGGTTAGACTCCCGCCCGCCACCGAGGCGGCTGGCAGCGCCTGTGTCGTGGCGATGGATAGGCCAACGTCGCAGGCGCTGCGGAAGGCGGAGTGGTCGAGCGCCGGGTCCGGATCGGACGGGACCAAGAGATCTCTGGCTGCGAAAGCCTTGATCATGGCGAGCGCAGGATGGAATGTGCGACCGGGAACGTGTGTCGATTCCAATCGCTCAAGACATCGATGCCTCCGGAAAAGCTAGAGCATGGGATGTAAGGCGATATCGTTTTTTACCGGGTAGCATCAGCTTGGTAAGCGACAGCACTCTGACAAGTCTCATTTGTCGCCGAGAAAATGC
The DNA here is from genome assembly GCF_022179225.1 of Methylobacterium goesingense. Classification (GTDB taxonomy): domain Bacteria; phylum Pseudomonadota; class Alphaproteobacteria; order Rhizobiales; family Beijerinckiaceae; genus Methylobacterium; species Methylobacterium goesingense. The sequence goes on along the minus strand of NZ_BPQL01000066.1, from coordinate 13,759 downwards.
GATCCAGACTATTCAGTATGCGCACGGCAGCTGATGTGCCTGGTTTCGGGAGGCGGCAACGCCGTCGGAGGATATTAAAACGACCCTGCCTTACCTTGCGCAAGGTCATCATCCCATCATCGGTGAAGGCACCCGAATTCGTTCGACGGAGTTTCAGGGCGATCGCTGCGGATTAAAGAATATTCGGCCCGATTCCCAAGTGGGCACGTCAGGATTGGAGCCGGCGCGGATGCCTGTGCGCCAGCGGGCATTGACGGTTTGGAGACGGGTCTAGAAGCCCGGCGGTCGAACGAGTGGAGCGCCGTCGCACGGGATCGGCACGTTGATGCAACCATGCCGATCCCGTGGATGAACTGGCGCGCGGCATCCCACATCGCGGGCGACGATCGCGGCACTGCGGCCGAACGCGTAGTCGTTTCTGAGGCGCGCGGCGGCGTCGCCCGTTGACCGGGTGATCGCAAGCACAGGCCCGAGGATCTCCTCACGGTAGATCGAAAACTCCGAAAGAACATGGCCGGACAAGGTATCGCTGAGGAAGTGGCCCCGCTGGCCCAGACTGCGCCCTTCGACCAGCAACTCTGCGCATGCCGTTCGTGCCCGTTACCTCGTCATCAGGATTGTCGAAGCCCCCGGGCGTCCGGCGGAGTTTCGTCGGCAACCTCGAGAATGCGGACATTGCGCTGTCGACCTCCTTGGCGCGCCGTCTCACCGCCGGTGCCTGTGACGGGGTAGGCCTAGGTCGGACGGCGGGACATCGGCCAGCGACAGACGCAATTCAAAGATGCGTCGGATCGTCGTTTCGTCACCGGTGAGGGAGAGCAACTGCGGCGCGGTCATGCGACCATCGCCTCGATCTCACGCTCGCCCGGGATTGCCAGGACCCGGCGGAGCAGGACGCGAAGGAGGTGCATGCTGAGCAGTCGCCGACAGACTGTCCTCGTCGTCCCGAGAAATCCGTCGCAACGGTCGCCGCGATAGCATCGGCGTCGAGACGATGCCGGGCACGAGCAGTCCCCGCCGCAGCTGCCCGGAGAGGCGCCCATCTTATCGAACACAGACCGAGCGCCACCGATTCTAGTCATCTGGTGATGAGGACGAGGGGATGAAGCGGGGCACGGCGGCGCTCGCAGATGACGTCAAGGCCGAGCGAGTCTAAAGACCAAGCAAGCACAACCTAGGATAGCTCTCAGTCGATGGCAACATTCTGTTGACGCTTACTCTTAGTCAGCAGATCCCGCCCAAGACAAATACGGGGGACGGAATTGACATTCCCTGGCTTATGGTCACAGGTACCGGATGCTCGCCTTTCCAGTTCCGCTACAGTAATAGTATGGCAGTCAATTTAATAAGAAAATATTCTTATTTTCAGTGGGATCTAAAATCGATGCATCCTTAACGATAGTCTAGACCAAGAACTACACCGATCAAGTCAAAATATTAGATAATTTTTGGATTAATCTATGAATTCCGGTCAACGTAGCGCGCTCTTCATTGATGGCGCAAATCTGTATGCAGCCACAAAAACTCTCGGAGCGGAGATTGATTATCGCAGGTTACTGAAGGAATTTCAATCTCGCGACATGCTCGTGCGAGCGTTCTATTATACTGCGGTCGTCGAAGACCAGGAATATTCCTCGATCCGACCGCTGATCGATTGGCTGGATTACAATGGCTTTTGCGTTGTTACGAAGCCTGCAAAGGAGTTCGTAGACTCGCAGGGACGGCGTAAAGTCAAAGGCAACATCGATATCGAGTTGGCGATCGATGCTCTCGATCTGGCCTCACGTATCGATCACATGATCCTGTTCTCGGGCGACGGCGACTTCCGCTCGCTTGTGAAGGCGATGCAACGGCGCGGTGTGAAAGTCACCGTCGTCTCGACGATCCAGACCCAACCCGCCATGATTGCCGACGATCTACGGCGCCAAGCCGATGAGTTCATTGACCTCGCTCACCTACTGCCGCGAATCGGACGCGATGCCGGCGAGCGGTCTCCGCGTAACCACGAGGCGCGTGGGCAGGAGACACGCCCCCATGGTGAAACGCCCACACGTTCGCGTGGAGAGAGCGCGGCGGATCGCCCAGTGCGGCCGAGCCCAGCCCTCGAAAGTCGCTACGGGATCCGTCAGAACGATGACGTTTCGGAAACCTGACGCGACGGTCGTTTTGGACGCCCTCACGCCTGGAGCTGCCCATATTGCGCTGCCGTCCCGGTGAACCCGGGTACGGTAGTACGGTACTACGATGGTGTAGTTTAAGTTGTATCAACGCCGACGATTCGGCGCCTCAGGCTAGCGATTGGGACCTTCGACGCCGACCGTTCGGCGAAAAACAGCTAGCCGCGATCGCGCAAGATGCGGGCGCGGGCGCGCTGCCAATCGCGCTCCTTGGCGGCCTCACGCTTGTCATGCAGCTTCTTGCCCCGGCCGAGGCCGAGTTCGATCTTGGCCCGGCCGCGCTCGTTGAAGTAGATCTTCAGGGGCACGACCGTAAAGCCCTCGCGCTGGGTGGCGCCGATCAGTTTGTTGATCTGCTTGCGATGAAGCAGAAGCCGGCGTGGCCGCTTCGTCTCATGGTTGAAGCGGTTTGCCTCGACGTATTCCGGGATATACGCATTGAACAGCATCAGATCGGTACCGGACGGTCCGGCATAGGCCTCTCCGATGGTCGCCTTGCCCTTGCGCAGCGATTTGACCTCGGTCCCCGTCAGGGCGAGTCCGGCCTCAAACGTGTCGGTGATCTCGTAATGGTAGCGCGCGGCGCGGTTGTCGGCGACGACGCGGCGGTTCGATTCTGGTTTGGGAGCCATCACAACGTCAGGTCAGGCCGGCCGCGCCATCGCGACCGGGCCGAGGAATATGGTTCTGCGCGGTTCACTTCGCCAGTCGGACTCAAGCGTCAAGGAGGCCCGCATGGCGCAGAGCGGCATCGACAAGCGCCTTCGTCTCTGCGCTCACCTGAAGGAGTGGAAGACGGACCTCGTCGGTCATCAGGCCGAGGCGCGCGAGGGCGTACTTCGCGGGCGACGGGTTCGGCTCCACGAACATGCTGGCGTGAAGAGGCATCAGGCGGTCCTGGATCTGGAGCGCCTTGGCGTAGTCGCCACCGAGGGTCGCCTCTTGCAGTTCGGCGCAGAGCCGCGGCGCCACGTTCGAGACCACCGAGATGCAGCCGCGGCCGCCATGGGCATTGAAGCCCAACGCCGTCGCATCTTCGCCCGAAAGCTGAATGAAATCCTCGCCCATGGCCTGGCGCTGCAGGCTCACCCGGTCGAGCTTGGCCGTGGCATCCTTCACGCCTGCAATGTTCTCGAGTTCGTACAGGCGCGCCATCGTCTCGACGCTCATGTCGACGATGGAACGGCCCGGAATATTGTAGAGGATGATCGGAATGCCGATGGCATCGTTCACGGCCTTGAAATGCGCGTAGAGGCCGGCCTGGGTCGGCTTGTTGTAATAAGGCGTGACAACCAGCACCGCATCCGCTCCCGCCTTCTCAGCGTGGCGGGCGCGCTCCACCGCCTCGGCGGTGGAATTGGAGCCGGCGCCGGCGATCACGGGCACGCGGCCGGCGGCTTCCTCGATGCAGATTTCGACGACGCGGTCGTGTTCGGCATGGCTCAGGGTCGGGCTCTCGCCGGTGGTGCCTGTCGGAACGAGCCCGTGGATGCCCTGCGCGATCTGCCAGTTCACGAACTTGCGGAAGGCCGCCTCGTCGAAGGCACCGTCCTTGAACGGAGTCACGAGGGCGGACATTGCGCCCCTAAGGCGTCGTGTGGAGGTCTCGGTCATCCTGGCGTTCCCAGCCGTCGGTCTCGTCATGCGCCGGTTGTCCGGCAGCGGCACCGCTTTACGCGGACGGGCAGACATAGGCCCTCGCCAGCAACGGCGCAAACGCTGCTTTCACGGGGTTAATGCCTTCTTAATGCCCTTTGGGTGAGCTTGAAGGACTGTCCGAGGTGATGGGACTGGAAGAACCATGGTGTTCTCGACGCAGCGCGCAGCCCTGATGCTGGCCCTCAGCCTTGTTTCGGCCGGCGCCCTCGCGGCGGCGTCCGCTCAGGAAGGGGATGCGGCGAGCCATCGCCCAGCCAGCGACGCTGTCGCGCCGTCGGCCGCACTGCCAGAGGCCAAGGCCGCCGACCCGATCGCGGCCGATGCTCTTAAGGTCGAAGGAAGGACGCCGGAAGCTGCCCCGAGCCAGGGGCTGCCTGCCGCCGCCAAGGCCTACGCTTCGGCCGATCCCGAGGCTGGCATCGCTTTCCCGTTGCCTGACGCGACCGTCTCCCCGGCGGCCCCTGTCCCGGAGGTGCCCGACCCTGCCCGTGCGGCCCAGGTGGCGCCGGGTATCGACCTGCCGGCTCTGCGGCAGGCCATCGACGCCTACCGCAAGGGCCGCGTCTCCGAGGGTGACCGACTGCGGGACGGTTTCAACGACCCGGCCGCGCGCGCGCTCCTCGAATGGGTGGCGATCCGGGCAGGCGCCGGCATCGGCTTCGAGCGCACCGTTGCCTTTACCCGCACCAATCCCGACTGGCCGGCCGGCCCCCTCCTCCGTCGCCGGGCCGAGGAAGCCCTGCTGACCGAACGTCGTAATCCCGCGACGGTGCGGGCCTTCTTCGCCGCGTCGCGGCCAGCAAGTGCGCCGGGCAAGTTCGCCCTGGCTCTGGCGTTCCGGGCGGAAGGCCTCGACGAGGACGCTTCAGTGCTCGTGCGTGACTTGTGGCGCTCCGAGACTTTCGGCCGGAACCTCGAGATGCGGGTGCTCGATGCCTTTCCGACGGCTCTGACCCGGGTCGATCACCGCTATCGCATGGAGCGCGCGCTCCTCAAGGAGGATTACGACACGGCCGGGCGGGCGGCGACGCTGGCGGGCGGTGGCTACGCGACCCTCGTGCGTGCGCGGCGCGCGGTGGAAGACAAAAGCTCGAGCGCACCGGCCGCCCTCAACGCGGTGCCGCCGGCCTTGCGCAGCGATTCCTCATACATCCTGTCACGGGCACAGTACCTGCGGCGACACGACAAGTTCGTGGAGGCGGCGGCGATGCTGGCCACTGCGCCCTCGAACCCCGATGTGCTCGTGGACGGCGACGAATGGTGGGTCGAGCGCCGGATCGTCGCTCGCAAGCTGATTGACGCGAACGATCCGGGCGCCGCCTACGCGGTGGCCCGTGCGCCGTGTGCCCGCACCGTCGAAAAGCGTATCGAGGCGGAATTTCATGCTGGCTGGATCGCGCTGCGCTTCCAGGACGATGCCGCCAGGGCGGCGCAACATTTCGCCGAGGCGGCCCGAATCGCCGAAACGCCGATCTCGCTGGCCCGCACCGCCTATTGGCAGGGCCGCGCGGCCGAGGCACTCGGCCAGGCCGATGCCGCCAAGGCCTTCTACGAGCGCGCCGCCCTCCAGCCCATCGCGTATTACGGCCAACTGGCGCGGACGAAGCTCGGACGCTCGAGCCTGTCGCTCCGCAGCATCCCCAGCCTCGACGCCAGCCAGCAAGCAGCCTTCGACCAGCGCCTCTACGTGCGGGCCCTGAAGATGCTGGAGGCCGCCGCCATCCGCGACCTCGCGCTGCCCCTCTACATCGACACCGCCAACCGCCTCACCGATGCGGCCGAGCTCGAAGCGCTCGGCAATATCGCCGCCGAGCAGCGCAACTCCCGCGCCCTGGTGGCCATCGGCAAGATCGCCGTCCAGCGTGGGCTGCCCCTCGACGCCCATGCCTACCCGACCATCGGTATCCCGAGCTACGAGGCGTCGGCCGCTGTGCCCCTGGTGGAGAAGGCCATGGTCTTCGCCATCGCCCGGCAGGAGAGCCAGTTCGATCCGCTGGCGCAGTCCAGCGTCGGCGCGCGTGGGCTGATGCAGATGATGCCAGCCACCGCACAGCGTACCGCCCGCCGCGTCAGTGCCAGTTTCGACCAGGACCGCCTGACCAGCGATCCTGCCTACAACGCCCGCCTCGGCCAAGCCCACCTCGGCGAACTTATGGAGGATTGGCGCGGCTCGTACATCCTCGCCTTCGCGGCCTACAATGCCGGTGGCGGCAACGTGAAGAAATGGATCGACGCCTACGGCGACCCGCGCAAGACCGGGATCGATCCCATCGACTGGGTCGAGCGCATCCCCTTCACCGAGACGCGCAATTACGTCCAGCGGGTGATGGAGAACCTGCAGGTCTACCGCAATCGGCTCGACGGCAAGAGCGCCCTCCTCATCGACGGCGACCTTCAGCGCGGCGCACGCTGAGAACGCGTGGTCAGGCGGGCCCGGTCGCGCTACTTGGCAGGCTCTGTCCCCCTGACCCGGATTTGCCGTGACCGAAACATCCGAAGCCGCCGCCGTCACCGCTGCCGTCCTGGTCATCGGTGACGAGATCCTGTCCGGGCGCACCAAGGACAAGAACATCGGCACGATCGCGGATTACTGCACCGCCATCGGCATCGATCTGAAGGAGGTGCGCATCGTGCCCGACGAGGCCGACCGCATCGTCGCCGCCATCGATGCTCTGCGCGGTGCCTACACCTACCTCTTCACCACCGGCGGCATTGGTCCGACCCACGACGACATCACCGCCGACTGCGTCGCCGCTGCCTTCGGCGTGTCGATCGATGTCGACCCGCGGGCGAAGGCGATGTTGCTGGAGCGTCACAAGCCCGAAGACCTGAACGAGGCGCGCCTGCGCATGGCGCGCATCCCGGCTGGGGCAGACCTCATCACCAACCCGATTTCCAAGGCGCCTGGCTTCCGGATCGGCAATGTCATCGTCATGGCAGGCGTGCCGGGGATCATGCAGGCGATGCTCGACAATGTCGGGCCGACGCTGGTGACCGGCGCCAAGGTCCTGTCCGAGACGATCGAGGCCGGCAACCTGCCCGAGGGTACCTATGCGGGTGGTTTGGCGGCCATCGCCAAGGCGCACGCGACGGTCTCGATCGGCTCCTATCCCTCGATGACGCCGAATGGTTTTGCCAATCGCATCGTCGTGCGTGGGCGCGATGCCGCCGCCCTGGCCGCCGCCCGGGCCGATGTGGACGCGCTTCTCGACGGGTTGCGCGGCGGCATGTCCGGCTGACCGTTCACGACCGGGGGACGCTTTTTTCTCGGCGGCCCGCGAAGCAGACGCGGAGGGCTCGTCGAGCAAAAGCGAGCCAGGGGCGGAGTGTTTGATGAGCATGGAAAAATCTGTCCGCCCATCGACAGCGTCATGGCCGGAGTAGATCGAGAAACGACACGCATATGCCGCCGGCCAAATCCTCCGATCCAGGCTGAAGCGTGTCGTCGTTTCAGGCGCGAACGATACTCTTACCCTTCACTGCCGCGGCGAGAGCCTTGAGATTGCGGTTGAGATCGGCGATCTCGTTCAGCGCGATCGTCTTGTGGCCGTCCTTGACCGCGCGCTCGATGTCGCTGACCTGGTCGGCGGCGATGCGCTTCAGTTCGGCGGCGAGTTGGTCCCGTGTCATCGTCGCTCCCGTCACGGTTGGAAAACGTCCCCGAACGGTTTAGCCCAACGTACTTAACCGGCCGTTCACGTATCCCGCGACGCACCGTTCCGAGCCGCAGGCATTTCGCGCATAGTGCATCATGCGGTGGGTCGGACTTCGCGTGGGCGCAACTTTGTGCGTCGGCGAACGCATCTGTGGTTGGGTGTGGCTTGGCGGGCATAGTCCGTGCCGGCGGGGCGAGCTAGCTTCGCGGTCAAGCCTCGGATTTCGGAACCCACCGTGATGATCAAGAAGTTTCTCCTGGCCGGCGTCGCCTCGCTGGTCGCCATCGGCTCGGCCTCGGCCGCCGACCTGCCGCGCCGCCAGGCGCCGCCGCCGGTCTTCACGGCCATCCCGGTCTTCACCTGGACCGGCTTCTACCTCGGCACCCACAGCTCGTACGCGTTTAGCGACCGTCAGAACATCCGCACCATCGGCAACGATGCGCTGACCCAGCGTAACGTCGACCTCAACCGTCGTCCGCAGAACTTCCGCTCCGAGCAGGACGGGATCGGCAACGTCGGTGGCGGCATCGGCTACAACTATCAGTTCACCCCGGGCTCCGGCTTCGTCATCGGCGTCAACGCCGACGTCACCTGGACCGACATCAGCAAGCGTTACGGCTACCTCGGTCCCCTGACGCCCCTGAACCCGGTTCTCGGCGATCCCGCGACCTTCCGTCAGCGCCTCGACTACCTGGGCACCGTGCAGGGCCGCCTCGGCTACGCCTTCGACCGGTTCCTCGTCTATGGAACCGGCGGCTTCGCCTATGGCAGCGTCGATTACCGCGCCAACTTCTTCACCGGCACCAACGTCCTGGCCTATTCGGGCCGCTACAACGACATGGAGACGGGCTTCGCCTACGGCGGCGGTATCGAGTACGCGATCCCCACCGACAGCTTCCTGAACCGCTTCAACTTCATCGGCGGCCTCCTCGGCGCCAGCGCCATCACGCTGAAGGCCGAGTACCTCCACTACGACCTCGGCAGCCGCAACGTCGTCGTCAACAACGTCGGCCTCCCCGCTGCCACCGGCTCCTACACCTCGCGCTTCGAGACCTCCGGCAACATCATCAAGGCCGGCTTCAACTACAAGTTCGGCGGCCTCTGAGCTGCCCACGCTCCGGCTTCCACGTGGGGCCGGAGCTTAAGACGAAAGAAGGCCCCGCTCGCGAGAGCGGGGCATTCTTTCGTTTCGGTCTTGCGCAGGCAAACCGGCCGGGGAAGGCGCGGGGTCCGGTCGCCCGGCCCGCGCGCATCAAACCGCTCAGGTGCGCCAGGGATGGGCGGGCAGTTCGGTAGCGCCGATGGAGCTGGCGCCCGCCAGGGCCACGGCGTGGTCGTTCTCCACGGTGGAGCCGCTGACGCCGATGGCGCCGGACATCTCGCCGTCGGCGTCGACGATCGGGATGCCGCCCGGAAAGGTGATGAGCCCGTCGTTGGAATGCTCGATGCCGTAGAGCGGTCCGCCGGGCTGCGAGAGCTGGCCGATCTGCCCCGTCGTCATCCCGAAGAAGACGGACGTCTTCGCCTTCTTGTGCGCGATGTCGATGGAGCCGACCCAGGCACCGTCCATCCGATAGAAGGCCTTGAGGTTGCCGCCGGAATCCACGACCGCGATGCACATTTGCGTATCGAGTTCCACGGCCTTGGCGCGGGCGGCCTCAATGGCCTTGTGCGCGTCTTCGATGGTCACGTGCATGATGGGGGCTCCCTGAATACCGGTGAGGGTTCTCGTGTCATGCGGCCGCCGGCCGGCGACGCCCAGTCGATGGTGCGGCAAGGCACGCCGTAGCGGACGTCTGCTAACGGATGTCGACGCAATTTGGTGCCGGACGGTCCGGTGCCACGCGCCAAACAAAAGGGCCGCCCCGAAGGGGCGGCCGCGTCGTGGGTTCTTGAGGTTGCCCGAGCCGAACGCTCAGCTGGCGGACATCGCGTTAGCCTTCTCGATCAGCGCCTCGGCCATGCGGATCGAGGCGATGTCGATGAGGCGGCCGTCGAGGGAGACGGCGCCGCGTCCCGCCTTGGCGGCTTCTTCCATGGCCTCGAGGATGCGGCGGGCCTTGGTGACCTCGGCCTCGGAGGGGGTGAAGACTTCGTTGGCGAGATCGATCTGGCTCGGGTGGATCGCCCACTTGCCCTCGAAGCCCAGGGCCGCACAGCGGCGGGCGGCGGAGGTGTAGCCATCCGGATCGGAGAAGTCGCCGAAGGGGCCATCGATCGGGCGCAGGCCGTAGGCGCGGCAGGCGATCAGCATGCGGTTCTGGGCGAACAGCCAGGGGTCCTGCCAATGGGTCTCGCGGTTGCCGGCCTCGTCCTTGTCGGTGAGCACCGAGAAGTCCTTGTTCACGCCGCCGATGACGGTGGAGCGGGCGCGGGTCGAGGCGGCGTAGTCCGCCACGCCGAACGACATGGCCTCCAGGCGCTTCGAGGAGGTGGCGATCGCCTCCACGTTGGCCATGCCCAGGGCTGTCTCGATCAGCACCTCGAAGCCGATCTTCTTCTCGCGCTTCTTGGCCTGCTCGATCTGGGTGGTCAGCACGTCGATCGCGTAGACGTCGGCCGGCACGCCGACCTTGGGGATCAGGATCATGTCGAGGCGCGGGCAGGCCTCAACGATGTCGACGACATCGCGGTACATGTAGTGGGTGTCGAGACCGTTGATGCGGATCATCATGGTCTTGGTGCCCCAATCCAGGTCGTTGAGTGCCTGGATGATGTTCTTGCGGGCCTGCTCCTTGTCGTCCGGGGCGACCGCGTCCTCGAGGTCGAGGAAGATCACGTCGGCCTTGGAGCTGGCGGACTTCTCCATGAAGGTCGGGTTGGAGCCCGGGACGGCGAGTTCCGAGCGGTGGAGGCGCGGGGTCGCCTGCTGGATCAGGGTGAAGCTCATTGGGTATCCTTCCTAGGGCAAGTATTCTGGACGTTCATGAGACCCGAGAGTCGGGCCACCATACCGATGGAGGCGCCGCGGCGCGCCGGCCCATGGACCGCGACGCACCTCCGGCAACCTGACAAGTTCGTCATCCGGTCGCACCGAAGCCGACCGCGATGCAATTGATGGAGAGCAGCAGGGCGGATTTGACCGCCTCGCGCTGGTCCTCGTCCTGCTCGGAGCGGAAGCGACGCAGAAGCTCCACTTGCTCGCGACTGACCTGGTTGATGGTCGGCAGCCGCCCATTCAGGCGGTCGCGGAACAGGGGGAAGCGCTCGGCGAGTTCGCGCCCACCGCTGACCCGCAGGGCCATCTCGCGGGTCAGCGCGTACTCGGCCTCGATCAGCGGGAAGATGCTGTTGCGGGCGCCCTCGTCGGGCACGAGGCTCGCGTAATCGCGGGCAATCTCGAGATCGACCATGAGCAGCGTCTTCTCGACCTCGTCGAGGATGAGGCGGAAGGGCTTCGATTCGGCGAAAAGCCGCTTCAGCTGCGCCTCGCCCTGCGCGCCGCGCACGTCGAGGAAGCTCGCGAGGCCCGAGCCGACGCCGTACCAGCCCGTGATGACGTGCCGGTTCTGCGACCAGGCGAACACCCAGGGAATCGCCCGGAGGTCGGAGAGCGAGCGGGCGCCGAAGCGGCGGGCCGGGCGCGAGCCGATGTTGAGGAGCGCGATCTCGTCCAACGGACTCGCCGAGCCGAAATAGGTCACGAGATCGGGGTGCTGGATCAGGTTGACGTAGGCTGCCCGCGAGGCGCCGCTGAGCGCCTCCAGGCAATCGTCGAACTCGCTGCGTGGGATGCCGGCGGCCTCGCGCTCCGACTTCAGGGCGTGCTGGAACACGGACGAGGCCAGGAGCTCCATCTGGTAGGCGGCAGTGCCCCGGTTGGCGTACTTGAACGAGACGACCTCGCCCTGCTCCGTGGTGCGAAAGCGCCCGTTGATCGAGCCCGGCGGCTGGGCCGCGATGGCCCGGGCCGTGGGGGCGCCGCCACGGCTCACCGAGCCACCGCGGCCGTGGAAGAACGCGATCGGCACGCCGGCGGCCTTGCCGAGCTGGGTCAGCTTGTCCTGGGCCTTGTAGAGCTCCCAGTTCGAGGCGACGAAGCCGCCGTCCTTGTTCGAATCCGAGTAGCCGATCATGACCTCCTGGACGCCGCCCTGCCAGCGGGTGGAGCGGCGCACGACCGGGATCGAGAACAGCTCCTTCATGATGGCGGGGGCGGCGCGCAGGTCGTCGATGGTCTCGAACAGTGGCACGATCGGCAGGCAGCAGATCTCGGTGCCTGCGGCGTCGAGGAAGTTGCCGGCCTCCTTGGCCAGCAGGTAGGCGCCCAGGATGTCCTGCACTGAGCGGGTCATCGACAGGATGAAGGCGCCGAAGGCCTCGCGGTCGAGCTGCGCCCGCATCTCGCCCACGAGGGCGAAGGTCTCCAGGGTCTCGCGGGCGTCGTCGGGCAGGTTCTCGAAGCTGCGCTCGCCCTGGCGGGGCTTGGCCAGCTCGGCGAGCAGCCAAGCCTTCCACTCGGGGGCGTCGACGTCCGGCGGCGTCCGGTTCTGGCCGTTGGCTTCCTGCCAGAGGGCCTGCAGGGTCTTGGTGGTGCGGGTGGTGTTTTCGCGAAGATCCAGGCGGACCGTCGAGAAACGGAAGATCTCCACCATGCGCCGCACCGGCCGCACGAGGTCGACGGCCAGCGACGGGCACTTGGCGTCGGCCAGACCCTGCTCCAGGGTGCGCAGATCGTTGATCAGGCCGTCGGCGCTCGGATAGTCGGGTCCCGTCGAGCGCTGGCCCTTGTTGCGCAGGATGGTCGCTTCGAGCTTGCGCAGGACGCAGGTGAGGAATTGGCGATAGGCCTCGCCGGGATTGCGGCTGGCGATGGCGCGGCCGTCGCCGCTCTCGGCGAGCATCTGCGCCAGCGCGGCCTTGAAGGTTTCCGGCACCGGCAGCGAGCGCTCGGTCAGCGAAAGGGTACGGCCGAGCGCCGTGACGCCGTCGCGGTAGCGCCGGAGGGAGGCGAGCGCGTTGCGCTGCAGGGTGGCGCGGGTGACCGAGGACGTGACGTAGGGGTTGCCATCCCGGTCGCCGCCGATCCACGAACCGAACTGGAAGAACGGCGGCACCTCGAACTTCTCGTCCGGATAATACTGCGCCAGGCTCTCCTCGAGGGAGTAGAGCACCTCGGGCAGCATCTCGAACAGGGTCTCGTCGAAGAAGTGCAGGCCCCAGGCGACCTCGCGCTCGACGGTGGCCTTCTCCAGGTGGAGTTCGCCCGTCATCCAGACGAGCTCGATCTGGTCGCGCAGCTCGTTCATCAGGCCGTTGCGCTCGCGCTCGGTCCAGCGCGGCAATTCGAGCTCGCGCAGCACCAGATAGATGCGGCGGAACTTCTCCAGCACGGTGACGCGCTTGCCCTCGGTGGGGTGCGCGGTGATCGTCGGTCGGATGCGCAGGTCCTTGAGGAGCGCGTGAATCTCCGGGGCCTTGATGCCGCTCGCGACCGCCTCGGACAGGACGGCGCTGAAGCTGCCGCCCAAGGCCTCGCGGCCCTTGGTGCGCTCGACCTGACGGCGCCGGCGCATGGCCGCGTTCTGCTCGGCGATGGAGAGCAGCTGAAACCAGATGCCCTGCACCTGGAGGGCGCGCGCGAGGAGCTCGGGCGAGAATTCTGAGATGTTGGCGCGCCCGTGCAGCACGTCCTCAAGCTCGGGCTCGTGCCGGCGGGCCACGGCGAGCAGGGCGTGGAACAGGATGTCGAGGGCTTCCTTCGACGAGGTGCCCGTGATCACGGGCGGCGCGAAGGTATGGTCGACGGCTCCGACCGGGGCGTGCAGGGTATCCGTCATGGGGCCACCTTGAGGAAAGTTCTTCGCCGACTGACCGCGACGGAAGCGGGCAACGGTCCGTGTGAAGCGGCCACCGCAAGCATGCGATCGGCGGCCGGAACGTTCAAGGGCCGGGGCTCGGGGGCGATGCGCGAGGGCCTGACCTCAGCGCATGGGGACATCCCCCGCCGTCTCGCCCATGACCACCCTCCCCACGAGACGGGGGAGGGTCGACGATCTCAGGCCGCCAGCTTGCGCATCACCTGCGCCACCGTCGTGCCGAACTCGCCGGGGCTCGGGGCCACGGTCAGGCCGTAGGAGCGCATGATTTCGGCCTTCTCGGCGGCGGAGTCGCCGGTGGCGGAAATGATCGCGCCGGCATGGCCCATGCGGCGCCCCTTGGGGGCGGTTAGGCCGGCGACGAAACCGACCACGGGCTTCGTCATGTGCTCCTTGATCCAGGCGGAGGCTTCCGCCTCCTGGGGACCGCCGATCTCGCCGATCATCA
>NZ_BPQL01000065.1 GCF_022179225.1 Methylobacterium goesingense | reverse complement strand
GCGCTCGGCCGAGCGCCTGGCGATGCCGCCGCTGCCCGATGCCGTCTTCGTCGAATCGGTCAAGCAGCTCGTCAGCGCGGACCGCGACTGGATCCCGTCGAGCGAGGGCGGCAGCCTTTATCTGCGCCCCTTCATGATCGCCAGCGAAGTGTTCCTCGGGGTCAAGCCGTCATCGGAATACCTCTACCTCGTCATCGCCTCGGCGGTGGGTGCCTACTTCAAGGGCGGCTCCGAGACCGTGACGGTGTGGGTCTCGCGGGACCAGACCCGCGCGGCCCCCGGCGGCACCGGTGCGGCCAAGTGCGGCGGCAACTACGCCGCCAGTCTGCGCGCGCAAGCCGCGGCCGTGGAGCACGGCTGCGCCCAGGTCGTGTTCCTCGACGCGATCGAGCGCCGCTGGGTCGAGGAACTCGGCGGCATGAACATCTTCTTCGTGTTCGACGACGGCTCGATGGTCACCCCGCCGCTGAGCGACACCATCCTGTCGGGTATCACCCGCGACTCGATCCTGACCCTCGCGAAAGCGGACGGCCTCACGGTCGCCGAGCGGCCCTATTCCATCGACGACTGGAAGGCGGATGCCGCGAGCGGACGCCTGCGCGAGGTCTTCGCCTGCGGCACCGCCGCGGTGATCACCCCGGTCGGGACCGTGCGCAGCGCGGACGGAGAATTCTCGGTCTCGGACAACGTCGCCGGCCCGGTGACGAAGCGCCTGCGCTCGGCGCTGGTCGACATCCAGCGCGGCAACGCCCCCGATCCCCACGGCTGGGTCACGCGCGTGTACTGAGCCGGCCCCGGGTCCGGCTCAGGCGAGCCAGGGCTGGGCCGCGAGGTGCCGGGCCTGGAACGCCTGGATCGCGTCCGCGTGGTCGAGGGTGGCGCCGATCGCATCGAGGCCCCGAACGAGGTGATCCTTGCGCCGGGCCGGGATCTCGAAGTGCTGCACCACGCCGTCCGCGGTGGTGATGGTCTGGGCCGGCAGGTCGATCGTCATGCGGTTGCCCGCCGGGTCGCCGGCCCGGGCCGCGAGTTCGGCGACGGCTTCGGGCGCCAGTTCGATCAGCAGCAGGCCGTTATTGGCGGCGTTGTCGGCGAAGATGCCGGCGAAGCTGGTGCCGACGACTGCGCGGATGCCGCACTGGAGCAGGCCCCAGACCGCGTGCTCGCGCGACGAGCCGCAGCCGAAATTCGGGCCGACCACGAGGATGCGCGTCTCCCGCCATTCGGGCCGGTTCAGCACGAAGTCCGGGCGCATCTGTCCGGGGCCGGCATGGCGCAGGTCGTGGAAGACGGCCTCGCCCAGGCCCGCGCGGTCGATCCCCTTGAGGAACTGCTTGGGCATGATGACGTCGGTGTCGATGTTGGCGCCGGGCAGGCCGGCGGCCGGGCCCGCGACGATCGTGAAGGGCTGCATGCTCAGGTCTCCGGCGGGAAGCGGTCTTCTTGCGCAAAGCGACGACTGTCGGTGAGGTGGCCGGCGATGGCCGCGGCCGCCACCATGGCGGGGCTCATCAGGTGGGTGCGCCCGCCCGCGCCCTGGCGGCCCTCGAAGTTGCGGTTGGTGCTGGAGGCGCAGCGCTCGCCCGGCGCCAGCACGTCGTCATTCATGGCGAGACACATCGAGCAGCCCGATTGGCGCCATTCGAAGCCGGCATCGCGAAAAACCCGGTCGAGCCCCTCGGCCTCGGCCGCCCGGCGCACGCTGGAGGAGCCGGGCACCACCATGGCCTGGACCCCGGGCGCGACCCGCCGGCCGCGCACCAGGGCGGCGGCCTCGCGCAGATCGGAGAGCCGGGCGTTGGTGCAGGAGCCGATGAAGGCGCGCTGAATCGGGATGGCGGCGAGGGACGTCCCCGGCGCCAGATCCATGTAGGCGAGCGCCCGGACCATGTCCCGGCGCCGGGCCGGATCGGGCTCGGCCGCCGGATCGGGCACGCGGCCGCCGACCGGGCCGGCCTGATCGGGGCTGGTGCCCCAGGTCACCATCGGCTCGATCGCGGTGGCGTCGAGGGTGACCTCGCGGTCGAACACGGCGCCGTCGTCGCTGTGCAGCGTCGCCCAATGGGCGCAGGCGGCGGCCCAGAGTTCACCCTTCGGCGCGCGGGGCTTGTCGGCGAGGTAGTCGAGCACGGTCCGGTCGGGGGCCATGACGACGCCCCGGGCGCCGCACTCGACGGCCATGTTGCAGATCGTCATGCGGCCCTCGACGGACATGGCCGCGACCGCGGGCCCGGCGAACTCGACGGCGTAGCCCGTCGCCCCGTCGGCGCCGATCCGGCGGATCAGGGCCATGACGACGTCCTTGGCGGTGACGCCCGGCGACAGGAGGCCCGAGACCGTGACCCGCAGGGTCTTCATCCGGCGGTACACCAGGGTCTGGGTGGCGAGGTAGTGCTCGATGTCCGAGGTGCCGATGCCGAAGCCGAGCGCCCCCAGCGCGCCGTAGGTGGTGGTGTGGCTGTCACCCGCCGCCACGATCATGCCGGGCAGGACGAAACCCTGCTCGGGAGCGACCACGTGCTCGATGCCCTGGAGCGGATGCAGCACGTCGAGGAGTTCGATCCCGAAATCCCGGCAATTCGCGTCGAAATAAGCCACCTGCCGCGCCCCGCCGGGATCCGGCATGGCGGCGACGCGCTCGGCCGCCGTGGGATTGACGTGGTCGACCACCGCCAGGGCGGCCTCGGGCCGCCAGACCCGGCGCCCGGCGGCGCGCAATCCGCTGAAGGCCTGCGGGCTGGTGTACTCGTTGAGCACCGTGCGGTCGATGTAGAGGAGGACGCTGGCTCCGGGGCCTTCGGCGTCGTCGAGGCGGCGCACGGTGTGGGCGTCCACCAGCTTGTCGTAGAGGGTGCGGGCCTGCATCGGTCTAGGTCTCGGGCTTTGCCGGGGCGTGCGGACCAGAAAGCCCGGATTTCCGGCCGAGGCCAATGCCGTTGCGGCATGAGACGATGCCGAACCCGGCCGATTGACCCGTGCGCGCGGGCCTCGCATCCTGCGCCCCGCCGGCCCCGCGGGGCGAAGGAAGCACCGACGCAATGGATTCCGCCTGGCTGGAGGACTTCCTGGCCCTCGTCGATGGCGGCCACTTCTCCCGGGCCGCCGAGCAGCGCGGCATCACCCAGCCGGCCTTCAGCCGGCGGGTCCGGGCCCTGGAGGACTGGGTCGGCAGCCCGCTCTTCGACCGTGACAGCCAGCCCGTGAGCCTGACCCCGGCGGGCATCCGCTTCCGCCCGGTGGCGGAGGAGACCCTGCGGCGGCTCTACCAGGGGCGCGAAGCCGCCCGCGAGGCCGGGCGGGCCGCCGCCGAGACCCTGCGCTTCGCCGCGACCCAGGCCCTGTCGCTGACCTTCTTCCCGCACTGGCTGCGGACGCTGGAGGCGCGCGAATCCCTGAGCGCCACGATCCACCTCACGGCGGCGCACATGGCCGCCTGCGAGCAGGCGATGCTGCGCGGCGAGGCGCAATTCCTGCTCTGCCACCACCATCCGGCGGCGGCGAGTTTCCTGATGTCGGACCAGTTTCGCGGCTTGCCCGTCGGCGACGACCGGTTGCTGCCCGTGAGCGCGCCGGCGCCGGGCGGGACGGGACCGCTGTTTTCCCTATCGGAGACCGCCGACGCCCCGGTCCCCCTGCTGAGCTTCGGCGCCGAGTCCGGGATCGGGCGCATCCTCACGGCCACCCGGGCGCTGGAAGGGAGCCTGGACGGGAGCGCGGCGCGCCTGACCCCGAGCTTCACCTCGCACCTCGCCTCGGTGCTGGTGGCCATGGCCCGCGACGGACGGGGCCTCGCCTGGGCGCCGATGAGCCTCGTGGCCGACGACCTCGCCCGCGGCACCCTGGTGCGGGCCGCGCCCCCGGACCGGGACATCGCCATCGAGATCCGGCTCTACCGCGCCCGGGCCCGCCAGAGCCCGCCGGCCGAACGTCTCTGGGCGGCGGTGGCGGGCTCTGGCGGGTGAAGCTCAGGGCAGGACGGCGCGCCGGTCACGCATCGCGCCAGGCGGCGAAGACCGCCGCCTGCCCGGCCACGGACCCGTCCGGTCTGCGCAGTTGCCAGACCACGCCATCCTCGATCCAGAAGCGCCGGCCGGAGCGCGCGATCCGGACGCCGCGATACCCGGTGGCGAAGCCGTCGCGGGCGACCGCGTCGAGGAGGCGCTGGCGCGCGGCCCGCTCCGGCGCCTCGGCGGAGAGGCGCGAGGGCAGCCCGACGATGGCGTCCCAGTCATATTCGAAGCAGGCCTGCGCCGTCCGGTTCGCGTAGATGAAGCGGGGATCCGCCCCGCCATCGTGGGCGAGGAGGGCGAAGGGGGCCCGCGCGTAGAGCCAGGCCGCATCGGGCGGCGCCGGCACCAGCGGCACGCCGACGACGGCCCGGTGGCTCTCCACCACGAGCCGGAGGAAGCCGGGATCGCCGGCCAAGCCGGGGCCGGGATGCGGTTCGTCGCTCATCGCACCTCGCGAGACGTTGCACGGGACATCGTCGGGGCCGTCAGGGTCCGGCCTTGATCCGCTCCACCAGCGCCGGGTCGGCATAGCCGTCCGGCACCAGCCCCCGCGCGGCCTGGAAGGCGCGCAGGGCCGCCCGGGTCCGGGGGCCCGGCTTGCCGTCCGCGGCGCCCGGCGCGAACCCGAGTTCGGCGAGCCGGGCCTGCAGGCCCTTGAGGGCGTCCGCGCTCAGCATCGCGTCGCCCCGCGGCCAGTCCCGCTCGAAGGCGGGGGCGCCGCGCAGGCGATCCGCCAGATGGGCCACCGTGAGGGCGTAGGACAGGGCGGTGTTGTAGCGCAGGATCATCCGGAAGTTCGGCTGGAGCAGGAATGCGGGCCCGCGCGCCCCGGCCGGCACGATCAGGACCGCGCCCGCGCCGTCGTCGGCCGGCGCCTGGACGGGCGTGGCGCCCAGCGCGCGCCAGGCGGCGAAGCTGCGCTCGGTGGTCTCGTCGGCGAGCGCGTAGTCGAAGCCCGGGTTCAGACGCGCCTCGCTGCCCCAGCGCTCGCCCGGCCGCCAGCCCATGGCCGTGAGGTAATTGGCCGTGGAGGCGAGGGCATCCGGGACCGAGGTCCAGATGTCGCGCCGCCCGTCGCCGTCGAAATCCACCGCGTAGGCCTGATAGACGGTGGGCATGAACTGGGTGTGGCCCATGGCGCCGGCCCAGGAGCCGGTGAGGGGCTCGGCCGGCGGCCGGTCCTGGGCCAGGATCTGGAGCGCGGCCACCAGCTCGCCGCGCCAGTAGGGCGCGCGCGGCGTCGGCGTGCAGGCCAGCGTCGCCAGGGAGCGCAGGACGGGGCGCACGATGCCGGGATCGTCGAGGACGCTGCCATAGGTGGATTCGACGCCCCAGAACGCCACCAGGATGTGACGGTCGACGCCGTAGCGCGCCTCGATCGCCGCGAGGGTGGGGGCCCATTCCGCCAGCTTGGCGCGGCCAGCCGCGATGCGCGCCTCGGTGAGGTTGGCGTCGAGATAGGCCCAGATCGGCTTGACGAACTCCGCCTGGTTCTGCGTGGCCGCGACCACCTCGGGATCGACGGGCAGGTCCGTCAGGCGCGCGGCGATCGCGGCGGGCACGCCCTGGACCTGGGCCACGCGGGCGATTTCGCCGAGGCAATCGGCGGGCGCGGACGCCTCCGGACCGGCCGCGGGGACGGGGACCGGAGACGGGGTCTGAGCCGGGGTATCCGTCTGCGTCAGCGGCGTGCCGATGGCCGGCCCCACGAGAGCGAGGCTCAGCAGGACGGCTTCGAGGCGAAGGGTTCGACGGCGACACCGCATGCAGCTTGTCCTCTCGTCCGGCGGTTTGGCCGCGCGAACGCCTCGCGCGGCGAGGGACCGGACACGGGCGACGGTCGGGGATCGGGTACGGTCCCGTCAACCGAGCCTTTGCGCGCACCGGAGCGGGACGAGACTGGGGGGCCTGTTGCCAGGGGCGGGATGCCGAGGGCAGAAGCCGTCAGGCACGAACATCGCACCGAACGCCGCGACGCCCGACCGCGAGAGGACATCCCCAATGCTGGTCGCCCTGATCCTCTTCCTGGGGGGTGCCGCCGTCGGCCTCTACAGCCACGTGATGTTCGCCTTCGGCCTGTCCGGCGTGGTGCTGGCGCTCTCGCTCGTCGCCTGGGTGGTCCGGGGTGAACTGACGCTCGCCGGCATCCTGGTGCTCTTCGCCCACCTCGCGGCCCTGCAGGCGGGCTACCTCCTGGGCGCCTACCTGCGCGCGCGCCGGCCGATCCGCTGATCCGGCCTCGGGTCGATCGGAGCGGCCGAGCCGGCGCGGGACGCGCCGCTCACCAGAACCAGACCGGCTCGTGGCGGAGCACCAGGATCGGAACCCACAGGAGCAGCGCCGTCCCGCACAGGATCAGGATCAGGGACAATGACGGCTGCCGGCTCAACCGGGCACAGAGTGTTCTGAAACGGGACATGCTTGCTGCGATCCAGGACATTTCGGACGTGTCCCGGGGTTGGACTGCAGGCTGCGGGCCGCCGTCCCGGCCAACGCTGGCCGACATCTGTCCCGGCCGCGATGGGGACGCGAAGCGTGCAACGAAGACACGGTGGTCCATCGGTTTCGTCAAAGTGACGGGGCAGGCCTCAAGCAGAACCAAAATTGCCGCAAAGAGGCTCGACTCACCGCAACGTTTATAGCCTTGGTCCGCCAAGGGGTCGCGTTCGTGCAGTGCGCCAGCCCATGATGGGCGCGGCGCGCGAGGGAGTTTTGAGAATGATCGGCAGTGGGTATCGGGCACCGTGGTTCGCGGCGGCCCTCGCGGCGCTCGCCTGCATGGCGGGCCGCGCGGATGCGGCGCAATGCGGCAACACCGCCGCCGGCTTCGAGTCCTGGAAGCGCGAATTCTCCGACGAGGCCCGAGGGCGGGCGAGTGCCGCGAGCCTCGCGGCGCTGATGGGGACGACCTACTCGACGGCCACCATCTCGGCGGATCGCGGCCAGAAGAGCTTCAAGCTGTCGCTGGACCAGTTCCTGGCCAAGCGCGGCGGCAACACCATCGTGTCGCGCGGACGGGCCCTGAAGGCGAAGAACGCGGCCCTGTTCGACCAGATCGAGCAGCGCTACGGCGTGCCGCCCGGCCCCCTCCTGGCGATTTGGGGCATGGAGACGGGCTTCGGCGCGGTGACGGGCAACGTGAACACCCTCTCGGCGGTGGCGACGCTGGCCTACGATTGCCGGCGCTCGGCCTACTTCACCGACCAGCTCTATGCCGCGCTCACCCTGGTCGATCGCGGCGTGCTGAACGCGGGCACCCGGGGCGCGGCCCACGGCGAGGTCGGCCACACGCAGTTCCTGCCCAAGAACGTCCTGACCTACGGCGTCGGCGGCAGCCTGGACAATTCGAGCAACGCCCTGAATTCCACGGCGAACTTCCTCAAGGGCCATGGCTGGCGCGCGGGCGCCGGATACCAGCCGGGCGAGCCGAACTTCGCCGCGATCCAGGGCTGGAACGCCGCCTCGGTCTACCAGCGCGCGATCGCGCTCCTCGGCCAGCGCATCGACGGGCAATAATCGCCAAGAACCGACGGCCAGGAAACATACCAAGAAACATAGGCGAGGAAACACAGGCGAGGAACCGGGGGCACGCGGGCTGCCCCCGGCGGGACGATCACGGAGCGACGGCGGCCATGTCGTCGGTGCAGAGCATGAGGTCGGTGGCCCGAGCCACAAGGCCGGCCATGATCCGCTCGTCCTCCGGTGCGCGCGGGCTGGCCGCCAGGCGCGCGGCATCCTGCTTGAGGGTCCGGTTGCACCCGCAGCTGGGCAGGCCGCCATCCGGCGTGCAGGCATCGTGCTTGCGGCAGGCGGCGTCGAGGGCGTCGACGGGCGCGACGTCCATGCCATCGTTGCCGGGTCCGCAATAATGCCCGTGCACGAGGAGGGCAGGGCGCGGGGTCTGGTTCGGCGGGGTCGCAGGTTCGGTCACGGAGGGCTGGCCCGGGAGGGGCTGGGCAACGGCGAGCGAGGCGTCGAGAGTCAGGGCTCCGAGGAGCAGGGCGCAGGTCAGCAGCCGCATCGGATATCTCCGGCAGGTTGGGCGGGTCGGATATGAGCGGATAGGGCCGGAAGGCCCGGGATTCGCGGGATCGCCGCAGTCGACGGCTTGCCGCCACCGGGGCACCGTCGCGTCAGCTCACGGCGGTCCGACCGAGCCAGTCAGGCGCGCGCAATTCATCATCGTGGTGTCCTGCACGAAGGCGAGGCGGAACGCAGTCTTGCCGCGCCGCCGTCCGGTTGAGCCCCTCGAAGCAGACAATGCTATCGAAACCGTCGCGTTCCCTAAAAAGTGGCGGTCCGCGCCGTCACGAATCCGCGGCGCAGGTCTTATGAATCAGGCAGCGCGGTCGAGATCCGCCGGAAGAGCGAGGCCCGCGCGCGAAGCAGCGGCGAGAATCTCCACGATCAGGGCGACGAGTTGGTGCCCGTGATAGGGCGTCCGCAGGCAGAGCGCGCCCGGCACCATCGGGCCGGACTCGAGCCGGCGGGGGGAGCGCGCGGTGTAGACCACGCCCACCGTCGGATCGAGGCAGCGGGCGACGTCCGCCAGCGAGAGACCGTCCACCGTGTCGCGGACATCGGCATCCGTCACCAGCACGTCGACCCGGCGCTGGCCGGGCTGGGCGAGAAGGAGGGCTTCGACCTCCCCGGCGGTGCGTGCCCCGATGACGTCGTAGCCCGACATTTCCAGGCAACTCGTCGTGATGCAGCGGGTCAGCTCGTCTCCGGCGAGGAGAACCACGAGCGGTTGGCGGGACACGGCCTGCATGGCGATTTTCCTGGGTGAACCGATGTCGAACGCTTCGGCTTTCTAGTGGACGATAGTCCGATCGTAGAAATCGGCGGGTTAACGCGTCCTTAAACAACCGGTTTCACCGGGCAATATCTTTTCTGATCGCAAGCTTCCAAGATCGACAATTTAGGGCAGATGCACACCGTATCAGCATCGGAGTGCCTATAAAGAATGCCGATCCCGCAATGACTGCATCTTGATTGGATTTCGTCCGCGCTCGTGGGCGGGGGCCAGGTATTGGGTGTGCCAAGCCTGGAAGACGAGGCGGCCCGGGTAGGCGGACGGCCCCGGAGGCCAGCCGTTTCCGAACGTCGTCGCGCGCGCCGCCGACCCCTGGGAAGGCCCGCAGGCGGATCGTTCGGCCATCGCGACGAACGGGAGAACAGGCTTTCCCATTCCAGCCGAAAAAAGCCGTTCGGTTCCTTTGACGCCGTCCTCCGTCCAGTCGATGCTGTCGATCGAACGGCCCAGCAGAGCACAGGCACAGATCTTCGACAGTCATCATGCCTTCGTGTTCTCGCTGAGTTTTGTATTCAGTTCTCCAACTCAGGATCTACGCGCGCTGATTCTTGGCGCCGGATCCGCATGCGTGGGTGTCATCATGAGCGTTCAACCGTCGAACCGCCACAGCGACGAGCCGATCCGCTTCGCCTACTGGGTGCCCAACGTCTCAGGCGGCCTCGTCATCAGCAAGATTGCCCAGCGCACGAGCTGGGACGCGCCCTACAACCGGCGCCTCGCGCAGATCGCGGAAGCGGCCGGGTTCGACTACGCCCTGACGCAGATCCGCTTCACCGCCGGCTACGGGGCCGAATACCAGCACGAATCCGTCGCCTTCAGTCACGCGCTGCTGGCCGCCACCTCGAAGCTGAAGGTCATCGCCGCCCTCCTGCCCGGCCCCTGGAACCCGACGCTCGCCGCCAAGCAGATCGCCACGATCAGTCAGCTCACCGAGGGGCGCATCGCCATCAACGTGGTCTCGGGCTGGTTCTCGGGCGAGTTCCGGGCGATCGGCGAGCCGTGGCTCGATCACGACGAGCGCTACCGCCGCTCGGAGGAGTTCATCCGCGCACTACGGGGCATCTGGACCCAGGACAACTTCACCTTCCGGGGCGATTTCTACCGCTACAGCGACTACACTCTGAAGCCCAAGCCCGCCGATCCGCAGCCCGAGATCTTCCAGGGCGGGTCGTCGCGCGCGGCGCGCGATATGGCGGCCCGGGTCTCGGACTGGTACTTCACCAACGGCAACACGCCCGAGGGCATCCGGGCCCAGGTCGACGACATCCAGGCCAAGGCGCGGGCCAACGGCCACGCGGTCAAGGTCGGGGTCAACGCCTTCGTGATCGCCCGCGACACGGAAGCCGACGCCCGCGCGGTCCTCCAGGAAATCATCGACAACGCCGATCCGGACGCCGTGAAAGCCTTCGGGCACGAGGTGAAGAACGCCGGCAGGGCGTCGCCCGAGGGCGAGGGCAACTGGGCCAAGTCCAGCTTCGAGGACCTTGTCCAGTACAACGACGGCTTCAAGACCAACCTGATCGGAACACCGGACCAGATCGCCGAGCGCATCGTGGCGCTGAAGGACGTCGGCGTCGATCTGGCCCTCCTCGCCTTCCTGCACTTCCAGGAGGAGGTCGCGTATTTCGGCGAGCACGTCATCCCGCGGGTCCGCGCCCTGGAAGCGGCGCGCGCCGAGCGAGCGCAGGCGGCCTGAGCCGAGCCGCCTCCGCTTTCCCGCCTCCCCGATCCGGAGACACCGCATGACCATCGCCGTCAGCCCCAATATCGCCGTCGACCCGAACCCGCGCGACACCGAGCGCTGGCCCGCCGGGGCGCCCGGCCCAGCGCGCGCCGCCGAGCCAGCCCACGTCATCCGCGACGCCGCCGAAGCCCTGCGCGTCGCCCACGCCCTGGCGGACACGTTCCGGGCCGGCGCCTCCGAGCGCGACCGCAGCGGGCGCCGACCCCTGGCCGAGCTCGACGCGTTCTCCCAGAGCGGCCTGTGGTCGATCAACGTGCCACGGGCTCATGGCGGACCGGGACTGTCCTACCGGACCCTGGCGCAGGTCATCGCCATCGTATCGGCGGCCGATCCGTCCATCGGACAGATCGCCCAGAACCACCTCGGCATCGTGGCGTCGATCGATACAGTCTCGGACGAAGCCCAGAAGGCCCTGCTGTTCGGGCTCGTGCTCGCCGGTACCCGGTTCGGCAACGCCTTCTCGGAGATCGGGACGCCCCGCGCCGCCGACTTCCGGACCCATTTCGTGGAGGACGGCGACCACGTGGTGGTGCAGGGCACCAAGTTCTACGCCACCGGCGCGCTCCTGGCCCACCTCGTGCCCATCGTCGCCCTCGATGGAGAGGGCCGGGCCTGGTACGCCATCGCGGAGCGCAATGCGCCGGGCCTGACGGTGATCGACGATTGGTCGAGCTTCGGCCAGCGCACCACCGCGAGCGGCACCGTGCAGATCGACGGCGTGCGGGTGCCGAAGTCCCATCTGGTGCCCGCCTGGAAGGGCTACGCGCGCCCCAGCGCCGACGGGGCGATCTTCCAGATCATCCAGGCCGCCGTAGATGCGGGCATCGCCCGGGCGGCGCTGGCCGAGACCATCGACTTCGTGCGCACCCGGTCCCGCCCCTGGATCGACAGCGGGCTGGAGCGCGCCTCCGACGACCCCCACACCATCCGCATCGTCGGCGACCTCACGATCCGCCTGCACGCGGCCGAAGCCCTGCTCGACCGGGCCGGCCTCGCCCTCGACGCCGCCGTGGCGGACCCCGATGCCGACACGGTGGCGGCCGCGCAGCTGGCGGTGGCGGAAGCCAAGGTGCTCACCACCGAGGTGGCGCTCAGCACCACCAACACCCTGTTCGAGCTCGCCGGCACCCGCGCGACGCTCGCCGAGCACAACCTCGACCGCCATTGGCGCAACGCCCGCACCCACACGCTCCACGATCCCGTGCGCTGGAAATACGCGATCATCGGCAACCATGCCCTCAACGGCGTGAACCCGCCCTTCCACGCCTGGAGCTGACGGGGAGATCGCACGGGGGGGGGCGAGGGCGCCCCCCGTGCGGCCTCCGGGTTTGGCCTGCGGCCCGGCACGAATTGTCGCGACCCGGCAGATCATGCCTCTCCGCGACCGCCGGAGGATCCCACAAGAAACTGATAAATAAGGATAAAATCCGCGACCCCGGATGGCGCCCTTCTTGCCCGAAGGAGGCAGGATCACGCGAGCGACCCCGATGACCATTTCCAGCGCCAGCCTGTTCGGCAACGGGCCTGTCACCCGGCCGGCGGGCATCGCCACGGCGAAGGCCTCCGACAGCCAGGCCTCGGTCGATACCCAGGGCGACTTCCTCAAATACGCGAAGATGTCCCCGATGGATCGGATGCGCGCGGGCATCCTGAAGAGCATGGACCTCACGGAGGAGCAGCTCGGCGCGCTGCCACAGGACGCGCGTCAGAAGATCGAGGACCAGATCAAGGACAGCATCAGGAAGATGGTCTCCAACGAGGGTCCGAAGGGGCAGCTGATCGACATCTCGGCGTGAGGCCACCCCTGCGTCGTCCCGGCTCGGACAATCACCGCATCCCCGGGTTCGACGGCCTCCATCCCGATCGAGAATACGCGCCGCGATCGCAACGGACGTCCGGCCCTTCGATGGTCCGTTAACCCGCCGCTGAAACAGTACCGGCTCCGGCCACCCGTTATCGTCGGGGCCCGGAGCGGATGACACGGCCGGACGGACGGATCAGTGAGAGCAACCTACCGTCTTCCAGCGCCGTCCTGCGCCGAATCCTCCTCCGCCGACCGTTCGGCCTTCGACAATCCCGCGATCCTGTGGCTGCTCGTGGTGTTGGGCCTCTACACCCTCTATCCCCTCGCCGACTTTCGCGCGGCGGTGGAGCACCTGCGCCTGCCTGATTCCGACGACGCCATGCGCCTCGTCCAGATCCGCGACCTCCTGGCGGGGCAGGGCTGGTTCGACATGGTCCAGCACCGGCTGATGCCGCCAGGGGGCGCCAGCATGCACTGGTCCCGCCTCGTCGATGCGCCCCTGGCCGGTCTGATCGGCCTTGCCACGCCCTGGCTCGGCCGCCCGATGGCGGAGGGGCTCGTGGTGGCTCTCTGGCCGCCGACCCTCTTCGCGGTCTATCTCCTCATCGTCTACCGCGCCGTCCGTTCCCGCTTCGGCGTTCGCCCGGCCCTGCTGTCCCTCTTCGCCGCCACCCAGGTCGCGGGGCTCGGGACACTCTTCGCCTTCGGACGGATCGACCACCACAACGTCCAGGTGCTGCTCGTCCTCCTCCTCGGATGCGCCCTCGCCGAGTCCGGGCGCAGCGTCCGCGCAGCCGTCGTCGGCGGTCTCGCCACGGCGGCCTCCCTGGCGGTCGGCCTGGAAGCGCTGCCCGTGATCGTGATCGGCGGTCTCTTCGTGTTGGGCGGCTGGATCGTTGCGGGACGAACGAGCCTTCCGGCGTTTCGGGCGTTCACCCTGACCCTGGCGGGCGCAAGCCTCGGCCTGTTCCTGATCCAGACCAACCCGGCCCTGTGGGCGACGACGCAATGCGACGCGCTCTCACCGCCGTGGCTCTGGCTGACCGTGGGGTCGGCGGCCGTCGCATCGGGCGCCACTGTCCTTGCCGCACGGCTCGGCACGCCGCTTCGCCGCGCCGGTTTCGCGACCGCGTGCGGTGTCGTCGTGGTGGCTGTCTTCGTGTCCTTCGCCCCGCGCTGCCTGTCGGGGCCCTTCCAGGGCCTGCCGGCGTTCGTCCGGACGGAGTGGCTCGACCGCGTTCGGGAAATGCAATCCTCGCGCAGCCTCCTGGCAACGCTTCCGGACGTCGCGCTCGCCTGCTACGGGCCCCTGCTTCTGGCCGGGCTGGTGGCGGCGCACGCGGCCCTGCGCGGTCGCCCGGAGGTCCGGCGCGCCGCAGCCCTGACCGCCGCGTTCCTTCTCTCCGGCTTCGTGCTGGCCCAGTTCCAGTTCCGCAGCCTCTACATGGCCGCAGCCTTCATTCCACCGGTCGCCGGCCCCCTCTTCAGCCACACGGTCACGCTGCTGCGCGGCCCCGCTCCCGCATGGCGACGCATCGCGACCGCGAGCCTGGCCTGCCTGCTGATCGCGCAGGTCTGGATGCTGCTCCACGCGCCCTTCAGCGGGAGCGCGCCGGAGAGCGCGGCCCCGGCGCCGGCCGGACCGGGTTGCGGCACGGACCGGTCCCTGGCCGCCCTCGACATACTTCCGTCCGGCCTCATCCTGGCCGACCAGGATCTGGGCCCGTCGATCCTGCTGCACAGCCATCATGGCGTCGTGGCAGCCCCGTATCACCGCGCGATCACGGGGCTGATCGCCGCGGTCGAAGGGCTCTCCGGCGACGAGGCGACCCTGAAGCGGACGCTCGCCACCTCCGGGGCCACCTATCTCGTGGTCTGCGCTCCCGGCACGACGAGCAAGGACCCCGCGATGGCTTCGTTCGCCCGCCGGCTGGCGGAGGGCACGGCGACGGCCCCGTGGCTCGAACGCCTGCCGCTCGCCGGGACGCCGCTCGCCGCTTGGCGCGTTCGCCTTGCCGGGCAGGGACCGGGCGCGTGACGCAGGTCTCCACGGCGATCCGGCCCGCGCGAGCCCGCCCGTGAGCCGACCGGCGCATGGCAGCTTTACGCCAAGCGGGACTACTCGGGCCCGGGCCGAAGGCCCACCTCGGAGTGATCGTTCCCGTCGCGGCACGCGGCGAAGCAGATTTGAACCCGGGAATCGGAACCGTGGATATCGAGACCGCCAAGATGCTGGTGGGAGCCGCCCTCGTGGTGGCTATCGGCGCCTTCTCCGTGCTGACCGTGGGCGGGATGGTGCGCGCCATGGTGGCCGACCTGCGCGCCGGACGCGCCGCGTTGCGCCGCGAGACGGTCTCCGATCCTCGCTGACGGGCGGTCGCGGCCTCCTCAGCGGGGTTGGCCAGCATGGGTGAGCTGGGCTTGGTACGGAATCTCCCCCTGGCCGTCGCGCGCCCGTGATCCATCTTCCGATGATGAATGCCCTTCCGCAGAACTGCATCGACACCGGCCCGGCTCGGATCGCGGTCGCCGCGCGCGCAGTCTCCCGCCGCGCCGCCGAGCGGGCCGACGGTCTCGATCGGGACGGCGGGTTTCCGGCCGAGGATGTCGCCGACGCCCATGCGGCGGGCCTGCTCACTGCGCCGCTGCCGGTTGCACTCGGCGGGGCCGGCCTCGATGCGCCCCATCGGGCGCCGGTCCTGGCCGATCTCCTCGCTCAGATCGGACGCGGCAGCCTGGCCCTCGGCCGGCTCTATGAGGGGCACGTCAATGCCCTCGCCCTGGTATTCCGCTACGCCGAGCCGGCGGTAGCCGAGCGCCTGGCCGCGGATGCCCGCGCCGGACACCTGTTCGGCGTCTGGAACACGCAGCCCCAGGCCGGCGGCCTCAGCCTTGAGAAAACCGGCGGCCTCAGCCTTGAGAAAACCGGGGGCCTCAACCTTGAGAAAGCCGGCGGCCCTAGCCTCGATCCAGCGGGTGAATCCTGGACCCTGGCGGGGGTGAAGTCCTTCGCCTCCGGGGCCGGGGCGGTGACCCGGCCCCTCGTCACCGCGCGCCGGCCGGACGGGCGCCAGCAGATGCTGGTGGTGGACCTGGAACCCGGTACCCGCGCCGACCTGTCCGGCTGGCGGCCCCAGGGCATGCGCGCCTCGACCTCGGGCATCCTCGACTTCACCGGCCTGCCCGCGGGCCCCGGCAGCTTCGTCGGCGGCCCCGATGACTACTTTGCCGAGCCGCACTTCTCCGGTGGTGCCTGGCGCTTCGCCGCCGTGCAGCTCGGCGGCATCGAGGCGGTGTTCGACGCCCTGCGGACGCATCTCCGGGCCACCGGGCGGGGCGGCGACCCGCATCAGGCGGCCCGCCTCGGCGAGGCCGCGATCGCGGTGGAGGGTGCGCGCCTCTTCGTCGGCCACGCGGCGCGGCTGGCCGCCGACCCGGAGGCGGAGCCCGACCAGGTGATCGCCTACGTCAACCTCACCCGCCTCGCTGTGGAGCGGGCCGGGCTCGACGTGCTCGAGCGGGCCCAGCGCTCCGTGGGGCTGGCGGGCTTCCTCAGCCCCCATCCCCTGGAGCGCCTGGCGCGGGATCTGGCCACCTATCTGCGTCAGCCCGGGCCCGACCGGGCCCTGACCAGCGCGGCGGCCCATGTCCTTGCGGAAGCGCGGCCGGCCGACATGCTCTGGCGCAACCCCGCCGGTGTGCCTATTCCTGACGAGGCTCCGGCCGCTCTGTAGGCGTAGACCTCCATGACCCGCTCCACGCACACGCTGCCGCCGGACTACTTCACCGGACTCTACGCCGCGAACCCCGATCCGTGGGACTTCACCACCAGCGCCTACGAGCACGCGAAGTACGACGCCACCCTGGCGGCGCTGGAGCGGGAGACATACCAGCAGGCCCTGGAGGTCGGGTGCTCCATCGGCGTGCTGACCCACCGGCTGGCCGCGCGCTGCACGGCCCTGCTCGCCCTCGACGTGGCCGAGACCGCCCTGGACGCCGCCCGCGCCCGCTGCGCCACGCAACCCCACGTCGTCTTCCAGCGCGCTGCGGTGCCGGCCGAGTGGCCCCCCGGCCGGTTCGACCTCGTGGTGCTCTCGGAGGTGCTGTACTTCTTCACGCCCGAAGATCTCGCCCGCATCGCCGACCGCCTCGTGGCAGCGCTGAACCCGGGGGGCGAGGTCGTCCTCGTGCATTGGCTCGGGGAGACGGACTTCCCCCTGAGCGCCGACGCGGCGGTCGAGGGGCTGATCGATCTGACTCGGGACCGCCTCGCACCCGTCCGGCAGAGCCGCACCGAGGGCTACCGCCTCGACGTGCTGCGGGCCCTCGCGTGAGCCGGCCCCCGATGGCAGAGGATCCGGACCCCTCCCTGGTTCACCGGCACGCCGCCTGGGTGCGCGTGACCCATTGGCTCAACGCGGTCGCGTTCCTCGCCCTGGTCGTCAGCGGCATCGCGATCCTGCTGGCCCTGCCGCGCCTGTTCTGGGGCGAGACCGGGGCCAACGGGGCGCCGGCCGCCCTCGACCTGCCTCTGCCGGTCAACCTCGAGCAGACGGGCTGGGGCCGCAACCTGCACTTCCTGTCCGCCTGGGTGCTCGTCCTCAACGGGATCGTCTATCTCATCGTCGCCTTCGTGGGCGGCCACTTCGCCCGCGACCTCGTGCCGGACCGCGACCAGCTCGCCCCGCACCACCTCGCCCGCGAGATCGCCGACCATGCCCGCCTGAAGCCCGCGCGCGGGCGCGAAGCCTTGCGCTACAACGCCCTGCAGAAATTCGCCTATCTGGCGGTGCTGTTCGGGCTGTTCCCCCTCATGGTGCTCACCGGGCTCACCATGTCGCCGGGGGTGACCGCGGCCTATCCGGAGCTCTTCACCCTGTTCGGCGGCCGGCAATCGGCCCGCACCCTGCATTTCCTCACGGCCTGCCTGCTCGTGCTCTTCCTCGTCGTCCACGTGCTCCAGGTCTTCGTGGGCGGGGCCGGTAACCTGATGCGGTCGATGATCACCGGCCGCTTCCGCGTTCCCCCGGAGCCCGCCCGGACGACCCGCGCCCCCCGAGATCGCCTCACGGAGTCTCCCGATGCGTGACCTCTCGCGCCGCCGCCTCCTCACCGGCTCGGGCAGCCTGATCGGCGCCGGCCTCCTCGGCGGCTGCGAGGCGCCGGCCCTGTCGCGGCTCGCCTCCCCGTACGACTGGAGCAACGGTCTGACCTTCGCGGTCCAGCGCTGGCTCCAGCGCCACCAGCCCCTGGTGCGCGAGTTCGGATCGGACGCCATCTCGGCCGTCTTCCCGACCATCAACACCACCGATCCCGACAATCCCGACTACCAGCGCTCGAAGGCGCTGGGCTTCTCCGACTGGAAGCTCCCGGTCAGCGGTCTCGTGGCGCGCCCGGCCGCCTTCTCGCTGGCCGAGCTGAAGGCGATGCCGGCCCGCACCCAGATCACCCTCCATTCCTGCGAGCAGGGCTGGTCGGCCATCGGCGGCTGGACCGGCGTGCCGCTGGCCCATCTCCTCACCCATGTCGGCTTGAAGCCGGAGGCGCGCTTCGTCGTGGTGCGCAGCGTCGACGGCTGGTGGGACAGCTACGATCTGTTCGACGCCCTCCACCCCCAGACCATCCTCGCCTACGGCATGAACGGCGGCGCCCTGCCGGTGGCGCACGGGGCGCCGGTGCGCCTGCGGGTCGAGCGCCAGCTCGGCTACAAGAGCCTGAAATACATCAGCGCCATCGAGGCGGTGGAGCGGGTCGACGGCCTCGGCAAGGGCCGTGGCAGCATGGTCGCCGAGCTCGGCTTCCCCTGGTACGCGGGCATCTGAGCGTTTTCGGCGGCTGTAACCGCACGCTACCGATCCGAATAGCGATCCCCGACCAGCGTGGAAGGCGTCGCAATGTACGTAATCGACCCAACGGCATCGACTGGCGGAAGCGTAATCTGCCAGTCATCGCCACGATTCTGGCTAATCCGATAACGTCATATTAAGCATGCGGTTGTTTCATCTCCGCCCGGAAGACATATCCGGACGGTCCCACAACGATGCGCGTTTCTCTGAAATCCATCCTGATTGGTTCGATAACCCTGCTCGGGGTCGCTGCGGCGGGGCAGAGCGTGGTCAACGTCGTGACGCTCCGGGCGATCGAGCGCGAGGTGACCGAGGTCGCGACCAACTGGCTCCCCTCCGTCAACGTCGTGAACACGATCAGCACGGCGACGCGCGACGTGCGCGTGAAGCTGTACCGCTTCGTCGTCGCCTCCGAGACGCCGCAGGCGCTGGCGGAGAACGAGGCGGGCCTGAAGAAGGCCCTCGACGCCCTCGACGGGCTACGCCGGACCTACGAGCCGCTGATCAGCTCGGCCGAGGAGAAGGCGATCTACGACAGCTTCACGCCCCTGTGGGCGCGCTACGCCGAAGGCCAGCAGAGGGTCATCGAGCTCATGAAGGCGGGCCGGACCGTCGACGCCCTGGCGCTCACCACCAGCGCCGAGATGGCCGACCTGAACAACGGCGCCATCCGGGCCCTGCAGCGGACCGTCGACTTCAACCGGGAGGGCGCCCAGCGCAGCACCGCGCTGAGCTTGGCCAGTGCCGCCTCGGCCGGGCTCATGGCCTGGGTCGCGATGGCGATCTCGGTGGTGGCGGCCCTCGGCGCGATGCTCTTCAGCCTGTTCGGCGTGGCCCGTCCGATCGAGCGCATGACCCGCACCATGGGTCGGCTGGCTGGCGGCGACACCGCCGTGGACATCCCGTCCCGGACCCGCCGCGACGAGATCGGCGACATGGCCGCCGCCGTGAGCGTGTTCCGGGACACCATGATCCAGACCCGCAAACTGGAAGAGGAGACCGTGCTCGCCCGGGCGGGCGCCGAGGCGCAGCGCAAGGCGGCCACGCGGGCCATGGCCGACAGCTTCGAGGGCGCGGTGGGCGGAATCATCACCATGGTGACGAGTTCGGCCACCGAGTTGCAGGCCACCGCCCAGAGCATGGCCGGCACCGCCACCCAGACCGCCAACCAGTCCACCAGCGTCGCGGCGGCGGCCGAGGAGGCCGCCTCGAACGTCAACACCGTGGCGGCGGCGGCCGAGGAGCTCGGCTCGTCGGTTCTCGAGATCGGCCGCCAGGTCGGCAGTTCGGCCGCCATGGCCCAAACTGCCGTCGCCGAGGCCGCCCAGACCGCCACCTTCGTGCAGAACCTCAACACGGCGGTGGCCCGCATCGGCGACGTGGTGACGATGATCACCTCGATCGCGGGCCAGACCAACCTCCTGGCGCTGAACGCCACCATCGAGGCGGCGCGCGCCGGGGAAGCCGGCCGGGGCTTCGCGGTGGTGGCGGCCGAGGTCAAGGAACTCGCCAACCAGACGGCGCGGGCCACAGAGGAGATCGGCGGGCACATCGCCCAGATCCAGGGCTCGACGACCCAGGCGGTGCAGGCGATCGGCGGGATCGCGGCGCGCATCCAGGAAATCAGCGGTGTCGCCACCTCGATCTCGGCGGCCGTCGAGGAACAGGGCGCCGCCACCCAGGAGATCGTGCGCAACGTGGCCCAGGCGGCGATGGGCACGGGGGCGGTCACGAGCAACATCGCGGGCGTGGCGGGCGCGGCCGAGGAGACCGGTGCCGCCGCCGCCCAGGTGCTGGGCGCCGCCTCCGAGCTGTCGCGCCAGTCCGAACACCTCAGCGCCGAGGTCCAGCGCTTCCTCGCCACCGTGCGCGCCGCCTGAGGGCGCACGCCACCGACCGAAAGAGAAAGGGCCCGGCGCGATGCCGGGCCCTTCGTCGTCGCGAACTCCACGGCTGGCGGCGCGTTCAGGCCCCTGCTTCAGACCCCTGGCCGAGGCCCCCGGCCTCGACCACGAAGCGCGCGATGGCATCGGCCCCGTGGCCGTCGCGGAGCGACGCGAACACGTAGGGCCGCGCGCCGCGCATGCGCTTGGTGTCGGATTCCATGATGCCGAGATCGGCGCCGACGAGCGGCGCGAGATCGGTCTTGTTGACGATGAGGAGGTCCGAGCGGGTGATGCCCGGCCCCCCCTTGCGGGGGATCTTCTCGCCCCCCGCCACGTCGATGACGTAGAGGGTGAGGTCGGCGAGTTCGGGCGAGAAGGTCGCGGCGAGGTTGTCGCCGCCGGATTCGATCAGGATGAGGTCGAGCTTGGGGAAGCGCCGGCGCATCTCCGCCACCGCCGCGAGGTTGATCGAGGCGTCCTCGCGGATCGCCGTGTGCGGGCACCCCCCCGTCTCGACGCCCATGATCCGCTCCTCGGGGAGCGCACCCGCCACGGTGAGGAGGCGCGCGTCCTCCTTGGTGTAGATGTCGTTGGTGATCGCGCAGATCTCGTAGGTATCGCGAAAGCGCTTGCAGAGCTGCTCCATCAGGGCGGTCTTGCCGGAGCCGACGGGGCCACCGATGCCGACGCGGAGCGGGCCGTTGGGGGAGGGGCCGTTGGCGGAGATCATGGCAGGGTCCTCAAGACAGATCCTCAGGAGCGGAAGATGCGGGAATACTGGGTCTCGTGCCGAAACGAGCCGAGATCGAGGTTCAGGGTGGCGCTGCCGAGATCGTCGAGGCTCAGCGCCGGGATCGTGGCGGAGAGCGCCGTCACCCGCGGCGTCAGGGCGGCGATGATCCGGGTGCCCGCGCTCTGGCCGATGGGCGCGCAGCGCAGGGCCGCCGAGACGAGGTTCTGCAGGAAGGCGAGACCGAAGCCGGCGAGCACGGGGGGGAGCGCCATGCGGTGCGCGCCGGCCGCGAGGCCGACCGCAACCGGGTAGGCCACCGCGCCGTCGAGGGCGGCTGCCGGACGCTCGAGATCGGGCGTCCCCCAGGCCGCCGTCGTGGCGTCGAGGAAGCTGCGGCCCTGCTGGCTCGTCTCCAGATGGAGTTCGCGCGAGGGCGCCAACGCCAGGGCGAGGTCGTTGAGGTCGACCAGCGCCCGCGCATCCCCGGCGCGCGCCGCCGCGTGGGCGTGGGCCAGGAGGATCAGGTCGTTGCGACCCGAGCCGTGCGCGAGCACATCGACGAGCCATTCCGTCAGGGAGGCCTCGTCGCCGACCTCGCCGGAATCCACCGCCGCCTCGAGCCCGTGCGAGTAGGCATAGGCCCCCACCGGATAGCCCGGCGACAGCCACGCCATCAGGCGCAGGGCCTCAATCATGGGCGTGCGGATGCATGGGCGTGCGGATGGTCGTGGTGGTGATCGTCGTGGGGGTGCGGGTGGTCATGGTCATGGTCATGGTGGGCATGGCCGTGATGGTGGTGGCCCGCGGCCTCGCCCGCATAGGCGCCGCCCTCGGGACGGAACGGGCGCTCCACCGCCTCGGCACTGCCGCCGAGACCCCGCACCATTTCGGCCAGCACGTGGTCGAAAGCGATGTAGACCGCGTCTGCCCCGATCTCGGCCGGGATGTGCCGGTTGCCGATGTGCCAGATCAGACGCTTGAGGGCATGGTCGTCGGGCGCGCGGATCGCCAGCAGCCGCTCCGGCGCGGCCTCGACCCAGACGAGGCGCCCATCCTGCAGCACCAAGGCGTCGCCGTCGTCGAGCACGGTCGGCTCGGGCAGGTCGAGGAGGAACGCCAGGCCGCCCGCGGCGCGCATCGCCATGCGCCGGCGGTGCCGGTCGCCGTGGTCGAGGACGATGCGGTCGACGATCTCGCCGACGAGGGCGTCGCGGCGCAGGACGTGGGTGGCGCGGATCATGAACGAAAAACCGGTTGGCGCTCAGCCTCGTGCCGCCGAGCGTGGACGCAAAGCAAGCCGACCTCAGAACAGAAAATACCGCTGCGCCATCGGCAGGACGTCGGCGGGCTCGCAGACGAGGAGTTCGCCATCGGCGCGGACGTCGTAGGTCTCGGGGTCGACCTCGATGTTCGGGGTGGCGTCGTTGAGGATCATGCTCTTCTTCGAAATGCCGCCGCGCACGTTCTCGACGGCGACGAGGCGCTTCTGGAGCCCGAGGCGCTCGCCGAGCCCGTCCTCGATGGCGGCCTTCGAGACGAAGGTGAGGGCGGTGGCGAAGGGCACCCGGCCGTAGGCCCCGAACATCGGGCGGTAATGCACCGGCTGGGGCGTCGGGATCGAGGCGTTGGGGTCGCCCATGGGCGCCGTCGCGATGGCGCCGCCCTTGATCACGAGGTCGGGCTTCACCCCGAAGAAGGCGGGCGTCCACAGCACGAGGTCGGCGAGCTTGCCCGGCTCGACCGAGCCGATATGGGCCGAGACGCCGTGCGCGATCGCCGGGTTGATGGTGTATTTCGCGATGTAGCGGCGGGCGCGCAGGTTGTCGTTGCCCGAGGCGTCGCCGGGGAGCGCCCCGCGCTGGCGCTTCATCTTGTCGGCCGTCTGCCACGTGCGGATGATGACCTCGCCGACCCGGCCCATGGCCTGGCTGTCCGAGGACATCATCGAGAGGGCGCCGATGTCGTGCAGGATGTCCTCGGCCGCGATGGTCTCGCGGCGGATGCGGCTCTCGGCGAAGGCGAGATCCTCGGGAATCGCCGGGTCGAGGTGGTGGCACACCATCAGCATGTCGAGATGCTCGTCGATGGTGTTCTTCGTGTAGGGCCGCGTCGGGTTGGTCGACGACGGAAGGACGTTGGACAACCCCGCGACCTTGATGATGTCCGGCGCGTGGCCGCCGCCCGCCCCCTCGGTGTGGAAGGCGTGGATGGTGCGGCCCGCGAAGGCCTTGATCGTGTCCTCGACGAAGCCGGATTCGTTGAGGGTGTCGGAATGGATCATCACCTGCACGTCGTGGAGGTCGGCCACCGTCAGGCAGGTGTCAATCGCGGCCGGGGTGGTGCCCCAATCCTCGTGCAGCTTGAGGGCACAGGCCCCGGCCCGGATCATCTCCACGAGGCTCTCGGGCCGCGCGGCGTTGCCCTTGCCCGCGAAGGCGAGGTTCATGGGGAACGCTTCCGCCGCCTCGATCATCCGGGCCAGATGCCAGGGCCCGGGGGTGCAGGTGGTGGCGAAGGTGCCGTGGGCCGGGCCGGTGCCGCCGCCCAGCATGGTGGTGATCCCGGAGCACAGGGCCTCGTCGATCTGCTGCGGGCAGATGTAGTGGATGTGGCTGTCGAACCCGCCGGCCGTGAGGATCTTGCCCTCCCCGGCGATCACTTCCGTGCCGGGCCCGACCACGATGTCGACGCCCGGCTGGATGTCCGGGTTGCCGGCCTTGCCGAGTTTGGCGATGCGGCCCTTCACGATGGCGACGTCGCACTTCACCACGCCCCAGTGGTCGAGGACCACCGCGTTGGTGATGACGGTGTCGACCGCGCCGTCCTGATTGGTGACCTGGGACTGCCCCATGCCGTCGCGGATGACCTTGCCGCCGCCGAACTTCACCTCCTCGCCGTAGGTGGTGTGGTCGCGCTCGACCTCGATGACGAGGGACGTGTCGGCGAGCCGGATGCGGTCGCCGGTGGTAGGGCCGAACATGTCGGCATAGGCGGCCCGGGGCAGGGCGGCGCGGGGGGGCATGTTGGCCATGGTCTCAGAGCGCTCCCATCACGTCGCCGCGGAACCCGTAGACGGTGCGGCCTCCGCCCAGCGGCACCAGCACCACCTCGCGGGTCACGCCGGGCTCGAAGCGCACCGCCGTGCCGGGGGCGATGTCGAGGCGCTGGCCGCGGGCCTTCTCGCGCTCGAAGGTCAGGCCGGGATTGACCTCGTAGAAGTGGTAGTGCGAGCCGACCTGGATCGGGCGGTCGCCGACGTTGGACACGCTCAGCAGGGTGCGGGGCGCGCCTTCGTTGAAGACGATCTCGCCGGGCAGCGTGGTCACGGTGCCGGGCACCTCCGCCGAGGCCGCGCCCCGGATCGGGTGGTGCACGGTGACGAGCTTGGTGCCGTCGGGAAACGTCGCCTCGACCTGGATGTCGTGGATCATCTCGGGGATGCCGTCCATGCACTGCTCGGCGGTGAGCACGTGCCCGCCCGCCTGCATCAGCTCCGAGACCGAGCGCCCGTCCCGCGCCCCCTCGACCACGAAGTCGCTGATCAGCGCCACCGCCTCCGGGTAGTTCAGCTTCACCCCGCGGGCGAGCCGGTTGCGGGCCACCTGCGCGGCCATGGCGAGGAGGAGCTTGTCCTTTTCGCGTGGGGTCAGGAGCACGGTGGAACCTCGGGTGTTGAACGATCGAGCGGAGACTTGAACACGCCAGGCCTCAAGGCAAGGACCGTGCGCGCAACGCATGCAAGCGGCGATGCCCCTTTTGCAAGCGGGACACGCTCCGTCATCCGAGCCCCCTCACGGCGCGGGGCCAGCTTGTGGCGGGAGGTTCCGAACTTGCCGGTCACGGCACTCAATACGACGCGAGGTCGAAGAACAGCCGAGGCGATAAAGGATTTTTCAATCCCAGGCTGCCAAGGACAATCATGCGCTCGTTCTTGTTGTACGAACAGCCGCGCCGAGGACTGTGATGATGCCCGATTCCAAGAGCTTGCCGACAGAATTGGAAATGTCGGATGCGGCAGATGTCGAATGGGTAAAATCGCGGAATGATCCCGCGATCTGGCACGAAGCAGCGATAGCGGCCCTTGCTTATCGCGGCGACAAACACGATTTCCTACCATGGCTCATCCAACAACCGACGATGGACCGCGCGACCGCAGGGTGGTTGTTTTTCTGGCTTCAAGGATCAGAATACCTGCAAGGAAAGAAAGACTCCTTCTGGGCAAAGATTCATGACCCCGATGTCGTCGCACTCCTGAAGGATCTCTGCGAGCGGAGCGAGAGAATAGGCTTCATCGGCGATCGCATCGGTCTGGATGGCGACTTTGAGAAGGAGCGCCAGGCGTGCTTGGCCGTCATCCGAGACGGACTGGTTGCTCCATGCATCGTCGTTCCCAACGCCATCATCGCGAAGGCCTTCGCAGCTCGATCCGGACCTGCGCCCTATGAAGTCCACGACGGCACGCTCCTGAGCCTCGATTTCCTTCGGGATTCACTTCCGGCGATCTATTCGTGACGATATCCGAGTGACGGGCAGGGCGCCGAGGCGCCCAAGATGATGTTGATGGGTCTGCATTGCCGCCTGGTCGGCCGGCCGGGACGGATCGGCGCCCTGGTCCGCTTCGTTGACGATATCGCCGCCCACGACCGCGTCTGGGTGGCGCGGCGCATCGACATCGCCGAGCCCTGCATCCGGCACCACCCGGCAGCCTGACGCGCGACAGCGCGGGACGATGCACCGCCATTGTCGGGGCGAGGGGTGGCCAAGGGGCGCCGTTCGACGGTTCAATGGGCTCCATGAGAGAGATCCGCACGGACGCCGCCGATGCCCCGCCCGCCCGCCGCCGCCGCAAGGACGGGGAGGCGCGGCGGGAAGCCATCCTCGATGCGGGGCTCGCGGTCTTCTCGAGCCTCGGGCTGCACGGGGCCAGCGTCGAGGGGATCGCGGAGCGGGCAGGGCTCTCGAAGACCAATCTGCTCTACTACTTCCCCGCCAAGGAGGCGCTCTACGTCGCGGTCCTGCGCCGGGTGCTCGCGGTCTGGCTCGATCCGCTCCAGTCGCTCGACGCCGACAGCGAGCCGGCCGAGGCCTTCCGGGGCTACATCCGCGCCAAGCTCACCCTGTCGCGCGACGCCCCCCAGGCCTCGCGGTTGTTCTGCCTCGAGATCGTCCAGGGCGCGCCGCTGCTGCGCCCGGAGCTCGAAGGCCCCCTGCGGGCCCTCGTGGAAGCCAAAGCGGCGATCATCCAGGACTGGATCGCACAAGGCCGGATCGGCGACCACGATCCCCATCACCTCATCTTCGCGATCTGGGCCATCACCCAGCATTACGCGGATTTCGCCGTGCAGGTGGACGCCGTCAGCGGATGCGGCCTCGACGATCCGGACTTCTTCGAGCGGACCGTCGCCAGCACGCAAGGTCTGATCCTGGCCGGCCTCGGCCTGCGCTGAGGCCGGATGGCGCCGAGGCCCGATTGTCCGCCGCCGGTCCGGGCAGCGGGCGCCCATCGGACGGGCAAACCGGAGAGAGTTTGTGCAAACGGTCAAAATTCCGAACTCATAGTTTGACCATTTAGTCCGAATGCTTTCCACTCATGGAGGTCAGGCCGGTTCGGCCCGTCCAGAGCCGGTCCATCCGGACCAGAACCTGCCTTTGTCCAAATTTCGTTCCCGCGCGCGAGGTTGCCATGAATGTCGGCGTCTTCATCCCGATCGGAAACAACGGCTGGCTCCTGTCGGAGAACGCGCCGCAATACTTGCCGAGCTTCGAGCTGAACAAGCAGGTGGTGCTCAAGGCCGAGGGCTACGGCCTCGACTTCGCCCTCTCGATGATCAAGCTGCGGGGCTTCGGCGGCAAGACCGAGTTCTGGGACCATAACCTCGAATCCTTCACGCTGATGGCTGGGCTGGCCGCCGTCACCAGCCGGATCAAGCTGTTCGCCACGGCCGCGACCCTGTGCATGCCCCCCGCCATCACGGCGCGGATGGCCGCGACCATCGACTCGATCTCGAACGGGCGCTTCGGCCTCAACCTCGTTACCGGCTGGCAGCGGCCGGAATATTCGCAGATGGGCCTGTGGCCCGGGGACGAGTACTTCTCCCGCCGGTACGAGTACCTCTCGGAATACGCGCAGGTGCTGCGTGACCTGTGGGAGACGGGGACTTGCGACCGCAAGGGCGAATTCTTCCAGATGGAGGATTGCCGCCTCAGCCCGCGCCCGCAGGCAGACATGAAGATCATCTGCGCCGGTCAGTCCAGCGCCGGCATGGACTTCACGGCGAAGTACGCCGACTACAATTTCTGCTTCGGCAAGGGCGTCAACACCCCCACGGCCTTTGCCCCCACGGTGGAGCGCCTGGAGGCGGCCAAGGCCGCGACGGGCCGCGACGTCTCCTCCTACGTGCTCTTCATGATCATCGCCGACGAGACCGACGAGGCCGCCCGCGCCACCTGGGAGCACTACAAGGCCGGCGCCGACCAGGAGGCCATCGCCTGGCTCGGGGTCCAGGGCGCCGCCGATACGAAGTCGGGGGCCGACACCAACGTGCGCCAGATGGTCGACCCGACTTCGGCCGTGAACATCAACATGGGCACGCTCGTCGGTTCCTACGCCGAGGTGGCGCGCATGCTCGACGAGGTCGCGACGGTGCCGGGCACGGAGGGCGTGCTCCTGGTGTTCGACGACTTCCTCAAGGGCCTCGACGCCTACGGCACCCGCATCCAACCCCTGATGACGAGCCGCGCGCACATCGCGGCGGGCTCCGAGCCGATGGCGAAGGTGGCGTGATGGACCCTGTCGCCAAACCCGCCGGCTACACCGACCCCCAGGGCCGCCAGGGCGGCCTCA
The DNA here is from genome assembly GCF_022179225.1 of Methylobacterium goesingense. Taxonomy (GTDB): domain Bacteria; phylum Pseudomonadota; class Alphaproteobacteria; order Rhizobiales; family Beijerinckiaceae; genus Methylobacterium; species Methylobacterium goesingense. The sequence goes on along the minus strand of NZ_BPQL01000065.1, from coordinate 12,246 downwards.
CCCTGGCGGCCCGGCCCGAGCCCATCGCCTTCGACGCATCCGCCACCGCGCTCATCGTCGTCGACATGCAGAACGCCTACACCACGCCGGGAGGCTACCTCGATCTCGCTGGTTTCGACGTCTCCGGCACGGGGCCGGTGGTGGCGCAGATCGCCCGGGCGGTGCGCGCGGCTCGGGCGGCGGGGATCCGGATCGTCTGGTTCCAGAACGGCTGGGACCCCGATTACGTCGAGGCCGGGGGCCCGGGCTCGCCGAACTGGCACAAGTCGAACGCCCTCAAGACCATGCGGGCCCGGCCCGGCATGAACGAGCGCCTCCTCGCCCGGGGCACCTGGGACTACGCCCTGGTCGACGCCCTCAAGCCGGAGCCGGGCGACATCGTGCTGGGCAAGCCGCGCTACAGCGGCTTCTACAACACCCAGCTCGACAGCCTGCTGCGCGCGGCCGGCATCCGCACCCTGGTCTTCACCGGCATCGCCACCAACGTCTGCGTGGAATCGACCCTGCGCGACGGCTTCTTCCTCGAATATTTCGGCATCGTGCTGGCCGACGCCACCCACCAGGCCGGCCCGCCGGCCCTGCAGGCGGGGGCGCTTGCCAACATCGAGACCTTCTTCGGCTGGGTCTCGGATGTGGCCGCCTTCGAGGCGACCCTCGGGGCGGACGGCGCCCGCACGGCAGCGGAATAGGTCGAGCCCCGGCCTCTCGATGGGAACGCACCCCGCCACGAAACCGCCAAGCCCACTTTCCAGGAGCACGGAGAAGGACATGCCCAAGACCGTGATCATCCCCCCCGGCACCGGCAAGCCGCTGGCGCCCTACGTGCCCGGCACCCTCGCGGACGGCGTGCTCTACGTCTCCGGCACGCTGCCCCTCGACGGGCAAGCGAATGTCGTCCACGTGGGCGACGCCGCCGCCCAGACCCGGCACGTGCTGGAGACGATCAAGGGCGTGGTCACCGCCGCCGGCGGCACCATGGACGACGTCACCTTCAACCACATCTTCCTCAAGGACTGGGCCGACTACAGTGCCATCAACGGCGTCTATGCGGAGTACTTCCCCGGCGAGAAGCCGGCGCGCTACTGTATCCAGTGCGGCCTCGTGAAGCCCGACGCCCTGGTGGAGATCGCCTCGGTCGCCCATGTCGGCCGGCCCTGAGGCGGCGCGGATGGCGCGCCCGCTCCACCATGCCGTGCAAGGCTCCGGCGATCGCACGATCCTGCTCTCGCCGGGCCTCGGCGGATCGGCGGCCTACTTCGCGCCGCAGATGGCGGCGCTCACCGAGCGCTTTCGCGTCGTCACCTACGACCATCGCGGCACCGGGCGCTCGGCCGGTCCTCTGGAGCCGGGCCACGACATCGCCGCGATGGCGCGCGACGCCCTCGCGGTGATGGAGGCCTGCGGCGCGGACCGCTGCGACATCGTCGGGCATGCGCTGGGCGGGCTGATCGGGCTCGAACTCGCCCGCACCCATCCCGAGCGGGTCGGCCGCCTCGTGGTGATCAACGGTTGGGCACGGGCTGACGCGGCGACGAGGCGCTGCTTTTCCGCCCGCAAGGTGCTTCTGGATGTGAGTGCCGAGGCCTATGTCCGGGCGCAAGCGATCTTCCTCTATCCCGCGCCGTGGCTGTCCGAGAACGCGGAGCGCGTGGCCGATGACGAGGCGCACGCGCTGGCGCAGTTCCCCGGGCGCGACACGGTACTGGCGCGGATCGCGGCGCTGGAAGCCTTCGACATGAGCGCGGATCTCGCCGGCATTCCGCACGAGACCCTGCTGATGGCGGCGGACGACGACGTCCTGGTGCCCTATCTGTGTTCGGAGGTGCTGGCGCGGGGCCTGCCCAATGCCCGCCTCGACCGGGTTCCGAGCGGCGGCCACGCCCACAGCGTGACCCGCGCCGAGGCCTTCAACCGGACGCTCGTGGCGTTCCTCGATTCTCAGGAGTGACCGCCGTGAGCGAAACCGATCCGAGCGCAGACTCGGCCCCATACGTGGAGGGCGGCGCCTTTCGGGGCGCGATGGCGCGGGTCGCCAGCGCCGTCCACCTCGTCACCACCGACGGGCCGGGCGGCCGGGCCGGCTTCACCGCCTCGGCGGTCTGCAGCGTCAGCGACGGGCCGCCGACGCTCCTCGTCTGCATCAACCGCACCTCCTCGGCCTACGCGGCGATGAGCGCCAGCGACGTCCTCTGCGTCAACACCCTGGCGGCCGACCAGTCCGACATCGCCGCGGCCTTTGGGGGACGCACGCCCATGGAGACCCGCTTCGCGGCGGCCAGCTGGACCCGTATCGTCACGGGCGCGCCGGTCCTCGAGGGCGCGCTCACGGCCTTCGATTGCCGGATCGTCGGCCGCCACCCGGTGGGCACGCACGATGTGCTCTACTGTGCGGTGGTGGGCCTCGCCGCGCCGGGCGACGGGCAGGGTCTCGTCTACGCGGAACGCGGCTATCACGCCGTGCCGCTCACACACGTCGCGCCACGGGAGGCCGCGGCCTGAGGGGCGTGCTACCGCTACCGGATCGGGCATCACGCGAGTCGGGCAGAATCGGATCGGACATAAAGAAGGCCGGCGCTCGCAATGGAGCGCCGGCCTTCGTCGTCGCGACGTGCCCGGAGGGAGGCCGGTGGGCCTCGACCGGACCTGCCGGCGCGGGCCTTCCTCAGAAGCGGTCGCCGTGGCGGGCACGGACCGAACCCGTGCTTATCTCGCCGCGCGCGTCCTGCGGCACGATGAACTGGCCGCGGTTGCGAAGCTCGGACAGGTTACGGCCGGCGGCCTGACCCTCGAGGCCGCCCGGTGCCACGGCGGCGGGGATGCCCGCGGGGGCATTGTAGCTCTGGGCGAAGGCGCCCGAGGCCGAAAGGCCGAGGGTGAGTGCGAGGGCTGCGGTGAGGCGGGGGTGGATCATGGCTCAAGTCCTGGATCTGAACGGCTGTCGCGAAGACGCGAGAGGCAGCGTTCGAGTTCCTGAAAAATGAGCACCTTTGCTGCGTAAAACAACAGGATATGCTCGCGAAACGTGCATGAAGGATAGGCAGACTTTGAGAAACTCCGCCCAAGCTGCAAGGCCGCGATTGTCATAAGTCGAAATATTGTTGTATTTCAATATTTTACCCGACAGCTCGTTGTTTCGGCAGTCGCGAGCTGGACTTGGCACAATTCTCGACTGCCGCGTGCGCTTCGGCACGCCCCGAGTGACGCGCGGGACCGGCGACGGCGAACGGCCTGGATCGAGATTCACCGACGGCCTCGATGGCCGTGCCACCGCGGCGGGAATCGGATCGCTCAATTGGTTACCGGCTGAAGTGTTTGAGTTCTGGCGCGGGTCCTCTCTCCTTCGGGAGAGGGGACCCGTTCCGACCAGGCCGACCGAAGCGATCAACCGGAACCCAGATCACCTTGATGCTGTCGGTGGCCACGACCCGGCGGCTGTCACCCGCCGCCCAGGCCGCCGCGAAATCGCCCTCCAGCAGCACCGTCAGGGTCGGTTCGCGCACGGCATGCCGGTCGCAGTCCCGGGCGAGGCGGAGCACGCGGACGCGACCCTTGCCCTAGCGCGTCGTCGTCAATGGCCTGATGCGTGTCCGCGCGTGCGGAGACCGGAGCGTCTCACGCCTCGGCGGCGTGGGCGAGGCGGGCCGCCTCGGCGCGGGCGCCGGCTTGGCTGCCGAGACCGTTGAAGAACAGGTTCAGGGCCAGCGCCGACAGGGCGGCGAGGAGGATGCCGGATTCGAGCAGGGGGTGGAGGGCGTCGGGCATCTGCTTGAAGAAGTTCGGCGCGACCAGGGGGATCAGCCCGAAGCCCACCGAAACCGCGACGATGAACAGGTTGTTGCGGTTGCCGGAAAAATCCACCGCGCCGAGGATGCGCGCGCCCGTGGCCGCGACCATGCCGAACATGACGAGGCCCGCGCCGCCGAGCACGCAGGGCGGCACGGCCTCCACCAAGGCGGCGAGCTTCGGGATGAGGCCGAGGACCAGCATCACGCCGCCGCCCACCACCGTGACCCAGCGCGAGCGTACGCCGGTGACGCCGACGAGACCGATGTTCTGCGAGAACGAGGTGTACGGGAAGGTGTTGAACACGCCGCCCAGCACGGTGCCGAGGCCGTCCGCCCGCAGGCCCCGGACCAAGCGAGGCTCATCCACCGTCTCGCCGGTGATCTCGGCGAGCGCCAGGAACATGCCGGTGGATTCGATCATCACCACCACCATGACGAGGCAGAGGGTGAGCCCGGCCACGAGATCGAACTTCGGCACGCCGAAGGCGAAGGGGCGCACCACGTCGAACCACGGGGCCGAGGCCACCCGCGACAGGTCGACGAGGCCGAGCAGGCCCGCCGCCGCCATGCCGGCGACGATGCCGATCAGCACCGAGGCCGAGGCCACGAAGCCGCGCGTGAAGCGGGTCAGCGCCAGGATCACCAGGAGGACGAACAGCGCGATGCCGAGGTAGAGCAGCGCCCCGTAGCGCGGGTTGCCGACCCCGCCCGCGGCCCAGTTCACGCCCACCCGCATCAGCGAGATGCCGATGACGAGGATCACCGTGCCGGTGACGACGGGCGGGAACAGCGGCAGCAGCCGGCCCACCAGGGGCGCGACGAAAAGGGCGAACAGCCCGGCCACGATGACCGCGCCGTAGATGCCCGTGAGCCCGAGGGCCGGGTTGGTGCCCATGGCGATCATCGGCGTCACCGCCGCGAAGGTCACGCCCATCATCACCGGCATGCGGATGCCGATGCCGGGCAGGCCCCAGCTCTGGATCAGGGTGGCGAGGCCGCAGGCGAACAGGTCGGCACTCACCAGCATCGCCACCTGCTCGGGCGGCAGCCCGAGGGCGCGCCCGACGATGAGCGGCACCGCCACGGCGCCCGCATACATGACCAGCACGTGCTGGAGCCCGAGGAGACCCAGCGCCACCGGCGGAACCTCTGCGACCGGCGGAGCTTCGACGACCGGCGCGGCTGCCGTCGGATGGGAGGAGCCGTGGGCCACGCGTCGATCCCTCGTCTGCGAGCCGTGACGGCTCCTGTGGACGGACGGTGCGCAAGCCACGTGCCACCCGCGGGCCCGCGCCGCGTGCTCGACCGGGGCCGTCCCGCGTGTAAGATCCGCCCAACAGCGCGGAACGAGACGCTGACGGCATCGAGGACACGCACATGCGCAAGGTCTCCGCCCTCTCGGGCGTCCTATCGGGCGCCCTCTTCGTGGGGATCGCCGCGCCACCCGCATGGGCACGGGTCACCGCCTTCGAGATCCAGTCCGTGGAGCCCTTCGCCGATGGCATGAGCTTCGGCGAGGCCGGCGCCTACGAACGCGTCGTCGGCGTGGCGCGCGGCGAACTCGATCCGGCCGACCCGCGCAACGCCGGCATCGTCGACATCGCGCTCGCGCCCCGCAACGCCGCCGGCCGCGTGGAATACCGCACCGACGTCTTCCTGCTGCGGCCGAAGGACCCCGCCCGGGCCAGCGGCACGCTGCTCTACGAGGTCGTCAATCGGGGCCGCAAGTTCCTGTTCAACTGGGTCCTCGACGCGCCCGCGCAGGCCGCCCAGGCGGTGAACGATCCAAAGAGCGCCGGGGATGCGGGCACCGCCCTCGTCCTGCGCCGGGGCGACACCGTGGTCTGGTCGGGCTGGGAAGCGGAGGCCCTGCGCCAGCAGGGCGGCATGGCCATCGACGTGCCGGTGGCGACACGGAACGGGGCGCCCATCGTCGAGACCGTGCGCGACGAACTCGTCAGCGCCACCCGTGGCCCACCCGAGGCGCCGTTCTTCCTCACCTTCAAGGCCCAGACCACCGACAAGGCGGGGGCCCGCCTGACGGTGCGCCGCCGGGAGGCCGACACCCCCCGCACCGTTCCGGACGGCGCCTGGACCTTCGCGGGACCAGGGGAACTGCGCCTCCTGCCCGCCAGCGTGAAGCCGGAGCCCGGCACGCTCTACACGCTCACCTATCCGGCAGCGAACCCGAAGGTGCTCGGCATCGGCTTTTCCGCCACCCGCGACGTGGTGGCGGCCCTGCGGGGGCCGGCCTCCGCCGGCAACCCGGCGGGCGGGGTGATCCGCCACGCGGTGGCCCTGGGCATCTCCCAGAGCGGGCGCTTCCTGCGCGATTTCGTCCACCAGGGCTTCAACCAGGACGAGGCGGGGGCCCGCGTCTTCGACGGGATGCTGCTGCACATCTCCGGCATCGGCGGCGTCTACCTGAACGCCCGCTTCGGCCAGCCCTCGCGCACCAACACCCAGCACGAGGATCACCTCTACCCCGAGAACGCCTTCCCGTTCTCGGCCGCCGCCCAGCACGACCCCGTCACGGGCCGGACCGGCGCGCTCCTGCGCGGGGACGGGTTCGACCCGCTGCTGATGGAGGTCAACACCAGCACGGAATACTGGCAGAAGGGCGCCTCCCTCCTGACCACCGACCCCCTCGGCCGGGCCGACGTGGCGCTGCCCGAGACCGCCCGGGCCTACCTCGTCGCCGGCGGTTTCCATTACGGGCGCGCCGGCCTGACCTCGACGCGGGGGCCGTGCCTCCACCCGCGCAACGTCCTCAGTCCGGCCCCGGCCCTGCGCGCGCTCCTCGTCGCCCTGGAGGACTGGGTCGCGCACGGCACCGCGCCGCCGCCGAGCCGCGTGCCGCGCCTGGCGGACGGGACACTGGTGCCCGCCGCCGAGATGGGCTTTCCCTACATGCCGGGCCTGCGCCTGCCCGACGCGCCCAACGCCGTGGTGCGCTTCTCGAACGCGCTCGACCCGCGTCCGGAGAGCGGCCCGCAATACCGGCCCCTGGTGCCGCAGGTCGACGGCGACGGAAACGAGGTCGCGGGCATCCGCCTGCCGGACGTCGCCGCCCCGCGCGCGACCCTGACGGGCTGGAACCTCTACGCGGAGCCCTTCCCGGCGGGCGAACTCTGCGACCGGGAGGGCAGCCGGCTGCCCCTGGCCGAGACCCGTGCCGAGCGCGAGGCGAAGGGCGACCCGCGCCCGTCCCTGGCGGAGCGCTACCCGGCCAGGGGCGACCACGCGGCGGCCGTCGCGCGCGCGGCGGACGGGCTGGTGGCCGAGCGCCTGCTCCTGCGGGAAGATGCCGAGCGCCTCGTGGCGGCGGCCCGCGCGGCCGAGGAGCGGCCCTGACCCGGGATCACGGCTCGCGCGGCGGGGCGTCCTTGTGCAGTTCGTCCTTGTGCAGTTCGTCCTTGCGCAGGTCGTCGTAGAGGCGCTGGACCTCCTGGATCGTGGCGTGGCCGCGGCTCCAGTTCGTCTCGCGGACGTTGGTCTCGGTGAAGGCGCTGTGCGAGGTGCCGCCGAAGCCGTTGAACACGGTGACGACCCCGTCGGCGTGGTAGTCGATCCGGTAGGAGGGGCTGAGCCCCTTCGCGCCCCCCTTGGGGCCCGCTTTGCCGGTGACGCCGATGCGCACCAGGGCGTCGCCGTGCCGCTTCTGGCAGAAGCGCATGTTGCCGAGCAGCCGGCGCAGGTACGCCTCGGGCTCGGCGAGTTCGCCCGCGACCTGGATCAGCGTGGCGTCGGGCGGGAGATGCGTCTTGCGGATCATGGCGCCTTCAGCGGATTTCGCGGACGCCGCCGGTTTGCGATGAAACCCCGCGCCGGCGCAAGCAGCGAAGCCCCGGGAGCGAACGCGTCGACCGACGGGGCGGGATCGCGGGCAAGACCACATTTCGGCGTCCCTGGCGAGCCGGGCCGGCCCCGACATGGCCCGTTGCCTGCAAAGCGCCTCGCGAAAGCCGTCCCGCTCCGGCCCGTGTCCAGGATTGCCCCATGCCGAGTCTCGACGACCTGAACCGGGCCGCCCGCAAAGATTTCGTCGCCGCTCTCGGCGCAGTGTTCGCGCACGCGCCCCGGGTCGCCGAGGCGGCGGCCGCACGCCGGCCCTTCGCCACCGTGGAGGGACTGCTCGCCGCCCTGCGGGAGGCGCTGGAAGCCGCCCCGGACGCCGAGCGCCGTGCTCTCCTGACCAACCAGCCCGAATGCGCCGGGCTCGACCGGCTGTCGGAGGCGGAACACGCCCGCTTCGCGGCCCTGACCGCGGCCTACACGGACAGGTTCGGGTTTCCGTTCATCCTCTGCGTCCAGCGCCACGGCCGCGCCGCGCTGCTGCGCGCCTGCGCGGCCCGCCTCGCCTCCGATCCGGAGACCGAGCGCGCCACCGCGCAGGACGAGGTCCTTCGCATCGCCGCGATCCGCCTCTGCGCCCTGGTCGAGGGTGCCGGGATGCCCCGCACCACGGGCCGGATCTCGACCCACGTCCTCGACACCGTCACGGGGCGGCCGGCGCCGGGGGTGGAGGTGGAACTCCACGAGTGGGTCTCGGACACCGAGACCGTCCTGATCGCCCGGGCGGAGACCAACGCGGACGGGCGCACCGACGCGCCCCTGGTCGGCGGCCGCCCGGTGCCGATCGCGCCCTACGACTTGCGCTTCCGGATCGGCGACCATTTCCGGGCCACGCATCCGGGGCTGCCCGAGCCGCCCTTCCTCGATATCGTGAGCCTGCGCTTCGGCGTCGCCGATCCGGAAGGGCATTACCACGTGCCCCTGGTGGCGAGCCCGTGGAGCTACCAGACCTATCGGGGAAGCTGAGGCGCGCGCCCGGTCAAAGCCGTGTGTTTCCAGGCTGATCCGGCACGTTCTTTGCTCATGGATTGAGCGACGATTTGAGCGACGATCCGGGCATCCGGCCCGGGAGAGGACAGGATTCGATGCACCGGTTTCCGGCCAGCCGCCTCGCAGGGTGCGCCCTCGCCGCTGCCCTTCTCACGGCCGGGCTGTTCGCCCTCACGCCGGCCCCCAGGGCCCAGGGCAGCCTGATCGCGCCCGCCGGCCAGCCGCGCGTCACCGCCCCGGGCGGACTGCGCGGACGCGCGGCCCTGCGGCACAAGCACAAGGCCCGCCACCGGATGATCCGCCGCCACCGCCGCTGATCCCAGCCCTTCCGTCCCTCGCTGTCCCCGGAGCCCCGACACATGACCCGCCTGACGATTTTCCTCGCCCTGTCCCTCGGCTTGGCCGGCCCGGCCCTCGCGCAGAGCGTCGGGGCACCGGCCGGCATGGAGGGCGCCACCGCGCCGGGCGGCACCGAGGGCCGGGCCGGCGCCCGCAACGAGGCGGAGGCGATCCGCAGCGGCGACGCGATTCCGGTGCCCCCCTCGGCCGGCGGCATCCCGGCGGAGGGCGTGCCGGTGCCCCCGCCCGAGGCGCCGGTGACCCCGCCGCCGCCGCGCCCCTGACGGCACGGACCGGACCGCGAGGAGGCTGACCCATCGAGGCCCGCCCGCGCGCGTCGACCGAAGCCATCGACCGGAACCCGGATCAGCCGGCGAAGACGCCGATCAGTTCGGCAGCCACCAGGGCGGCGATGATCGCGGGGCGCTTGTCCCGCAACTGGCGGCCCCCGATTTGGCGGCCTCCGATCGGGCAGACGAGGCGGCCCAGCACCGCCTCGTCGAGGCCCATCTCCCGGAAGGCCGAGAGGAACGTCGCCCGCTTCGTGGCCGAGCCGATCAGGCCGAGATACGCGAAGGTGCCGGCCTCCAGCAGGGCGGCGCAGATCAGGCTGTCGAGGGCGTGGCTGTGCGTCAGCACCACGTGCGCGGCCCCCGGAGGCGCGGTCTCGGCCGCCGTCCTGGCCGAGCCGACGACGCGCGCGACGCGGGTGCCCGGGACCCGCGCGATCTCCTCGGGCCGGTCGTCGACGATCCGGGTGCGGAACGGCAGCGGGTCGAGGGCGCCCGCCAGGGCGCGCCCGACATGGCCGGCGCCGTAGATCATCACCAGGGGCGCCCGCGCCACGCTCTCGGCCTCCCGGGCGCGCAGGGCCGCGAGGGTGCGGGCATCGGCCCGGTGGATCGCCAGGGTCACGTGCCCGCCGCAGCACTGCCCGGTCTCGGGCCCGAGCGGCATGCGCAAGGTGGCCTCAGCCTCGGCCTCGCCCGCCGCCAGGAGTTCCCGGGCGCGCGCGATGCCCGCCCACTCGCAGGTGCCGCCCCCGATGGTGCCGGCGACTCGCTCCGGCATCACCAGCATGGCAGCACCGGCCTCCCGCGGCGTCGAGCCCCGTGCCTCCGAGAGGGTAACGAGGGCGGCCGGCTCGCCCGCCGCGAGGGCGGCGGCCAGTGCCTCCGACAGCACTTCCGACAGCGCCTCGGCCGGATCGCCGCTCACGGCTGCGCGGATGGCGCGTGGTGTGCGAGCGCCCGCATTCGGTCGACGGCGTCGAGGACACGCTCCGGGGTGGCCGGCGCGTCGAGGCGGGGGCAGTGCCGGTGGCCGGCCACACTCGCCACCGCGTCCGACAGCGCATGCAGGCCGGCGATGCCGAGCATCAGCGGCGGCTCGCCCACCGCCTTGGAACGGTAGATCGTCTCCTCGCGGTTCTCGTTCTCGTAGAGCGCCACGTTGAAGATGCGCGGACGGTCGCCGCAGGCCGGGATCTTGTAGGTGGAGGGCGCATGGGTGCGCAAACGCCCCGCGCCGTCCCACCACAATTCCTCCGTGGTGAGCCAGCCGAGCCCTTGGATGAAGCCGCCCTCGATCTGGCCCCGGTCCACGGCCGGGTTCAGGGAACGGCCGCAATCGTGCAGGATGTCGGCCCGCTCGATCCGGTACTCGCCGGTGAGCGTGTCCACCGCCGCCTGCACGCAGGCCGCGCCGTAGGCGAAATAGTAGAACGGATGGCCCCGGCCCGCGTCCCGGTCCCAGTGAATGGTGGGCGTCTTGTAGAAGCCCGTGGCGGAGAGCTGGATGCGGGCGAGGTAGGCCTTGTGGATCAGTTCGCCCCAGGCGATCTCCTGGTTCCCCACGCGCACCCGGTTGGGCAGGAACAGAACCGTCTCGGGTGCCACGCTCCAGGCCTCCGCCGCGAAGGCGACGAGGCGGCCCTTCAGGGTTTGCGCCGCGGCGCGGGCCGCCATGCCGTTGAGATCGGCCCCCGAGGAGGCGGCGGTGGCGGAGGTGTTGGGCACCTTGCCCGTGGTGGTGGCGGTGATGCGGACGCGGTCGGCGTCGATCTGGAATTCCTCGGCCACCACCTGCGCCACCTTGACGTAGAGCCCCTGGCCCATCTCGGTGCCGCCGTGGTTCAGGCCGACCGAGCCGTCGTTGTAGATGTGCACCAGGGCGCCGGCCTGGTTGTAGGCGGTGGAGGTGAAGGAGATGCCGAATTTCACCGGCGTCAGCGCGATGCCGCGCTTGATCACCGGGCTCGTTTCATTCGCCGCGTGCAGCGCCGCGCGCCGGGCCGCGTAGTCGCAATCCACTTCCAGTTTCGCCACCAGGTCCCGGATGCAATTGTCGGAAATGGTCTGGTGGTAGGGCGTGACGTTGTCGGTCTCGGTGCCGTAGAAGTTGCGCTTGCGAACCTCCAGCGGGTCGAGGCCGCAGGCATAAGCCACCTCCTCGATCACCCGCTCGGCCGCCACCATGCCCTGAGGGCCGCCGAAGCCCCGGAAGGCGGTGTTGGACTGGGTGTTGGTGCGGTAGGGCCGCGAGGTCAGGTGCACCGCCGGGTAATGGTAGCAATTGTCGGCGTGGAACAGGGCGCGGTCGGTGACCGGCCCCGACAGGTCGGCGGCCCAGCCGCAGCGGGCAGCGAGCTGCATGTCGACGGCGAGGATCTTTCCGTCGGACGTATGGCCCACGAGGTAGTCCACCTCGAAGTCGTGGCGCTTGCCAGTGATGACCATGTCGTCGTCCCGGTCGGGCCGGATCTTGGCGGCGCGGCCGGTCTTCTTGGCGACCAGCGCGGCCACGCAGGCGAACAGGTTCGACTGGCTCTCCTTGCCGCCGAAGCCGCCGCCCATCCGGCGCACCTCGGCCGTCACCGCCGAGTTCACCGTGCCGAGCACCTTGGCCACCAGCGCCTGGGCCTCGGAGGGGTGCTGCGTCGAGGTGTGGACCGTGACCTCGTCGTCCTCCCCCGGGATCGCCAACGCGATCTGGCCCTCGAGGTAGAAGTGCTCCTGACCGCCGATGGCCATGCGGCCGCGCACGATGCCCGGCGCCTCGGCCAGCACCGTGTCGGCATCGCCCCGCGCCAGGGTCATGGGCGGCCAGACGAGTTTTCCGTCCGCCCGTGCCTCACGGTAGGTCAGGACGGGGGCCAAGTCCTCATAGGCGATGACGGCGAGGCGGGCGGCGCGCCGCGCCGCATCGCGGGTCAGGGCCGCCACGGCGAAGATCGGCTGGCCGAGATAGGACACCGTGTCCTCGGCCAGCATCGGCT
>NZ_BPQL01000064.1 GCF_022179225.1 Methylobacterium goesingense | reverse complement strand
AGCCCCGCCAGGAACGTCCCGCCCCGCGTCAGGAGCGGCCGGAGCCCCGCCAGGAACGTCCTGACCGCCAGGAACGTCCCGACCGTCAGGAACGTCCCGAGCGGGATCCCGCCGAGCGCCCGACGCCCCGGCAGGAGCGTCCGGAGCCGCGACAGGAGCGTCCCGACCGCCAGGAACGCCCTGACCGGCAGGAACGCCCTGACCGGCAGGAACGCCCCGAGCGCGACCAGGGCCCGGCCCGGCGTGCGCCCGGCGCCGAGACACCGCCGGCTCCGCCGGCCGGCCGCGAGCGGAATCCCGAGCGCCCGAACGCACCCGACCGTCCGGCCACGTCCGAGCCCGGTCGTCCGAACGCCGCGCCGCCGCGCCCGGGCACCCAGCCCGGCGCCCCAGACGCGCGCAATCCGGCCACGCCCACCAACCCGGCGAACCCCACCAACCCCGCAGCGCCGAACCCGGCCGCGCCGGCCCGTCCGAACGCGCCCGGTGAGCCCCGTGCGCCCGATGGGCAGCCCGGCGCCGTGGCGCCCAACGCCCGCCCGGGCGTGCCGGGACGACCCTTCGTGCCGCCCGGCGCGCAAAACCCGGATGCTCAGCGGCCGGATGGCCGGCCGGGCGCCGGGCCTAACCCGGCCACCGACGGTCGTCCCGACCGGGACGGCCCCGCCTCCGGCAACCGCGACCCGCGCCGCGACGGTCCAGACCGTGACGGGCCGAACCGGGACGGTCTGAACAGGGACGGTTTGCGCCGCGACGGCGGCGATCGCGATGGAATCGGTCGTGGCGAACCGGGCCGGCCCGACCTGAGGCCGGGCGATACCCGCCGCGACGACCTCGACCGGCGTGGTGGCGCGGACCGGCGGGACGACCGCGACGGCCTCGACCGGCGCGGCGTCGACGACCGGCGCGAGGACCGCGAGCGGCGGGACGCCTTCGAGCGTCGCGAGCCGCGCACCGGCTTCAACGCGCCCGGCCGCCCCGGCTACATCCCGGGCGGGTTCCGGGACGACGACGATGTGCGCGACTACGATCAGGTCCGCCGCGACCGGCGCGAATTCTCCGAAGGCGGCCGGACCTACATCCGCGAGCCCGGGCGCATCATCGTGCGCGACCGAGACAACTATTTCATCCGCCACGATGAGAACGAGCGTTTCCGCGATCTCGACCGGCGGGCGTATCGTAGCGAGCGGCGCGGCGGCGACACCATCACGTATCTCGACCGCCCCGGCGGCGAGCAGATCGTCACCATCGTGGACGATGACGGCCGCCTCGTGCGCCGCTCCCGCCGCTTCCGTGACGGGCGCGAGGTCGTCATCATCGACAACAGCTTCGGTGGGGGCGCCCGTCGGCCGATCTACGACGACGTCGTCGACCTGCCGCCGCCGGACATCCGCATCCCGCGCAACCGCTACGTGGTCGATTACGACGGGGCGGACGAGGGCGCCGTCTACGAGGCCCTTTCGGCCCCGCCGGTGGTCGCGGTGGACCGGCGCTACACCCTGGACCAGGTCCGCTACAGCCCGCAGCTGCGCGCCCGCATGCGCAGCGTCGACATCGACACGATCAACTTCGATACCGGCTCGTTCACGGTGACGCCGGACCAGGCCAGCCGCCTCGCCACCATCGCGGCGGCGATGAACCGGGCGATCAAGGGCAACCCGCAGGAGGTCTTCCTGATCGAGGGCTACACCGACGCGGTCGGGGCCGACGTCGACAACCTCTCGCTCTCGGACCGCCGCGCCCAGTCGGTGGCCACGGTGCTGACGCAGAACTTCGGGGTGCCGCCCGAGAACCTGACCACGCAGGGCTACGGCGAGCAGAACCTGAAGGTGAACACGCAGAACGCCTCGCGGGAGAACCGCCGGGTCACGGTCCGCCGGATCACACCTCTGATCCAGCAGCAGGGCGAGGCGGCCCCGCCGCCCGCTCCGGCTCCGCGCTGAGCCCCGACGTCGCGCGACCGGCGCCCTCGGGGACCGGTCGCGCGACCCTTTGCGGACCAGTTTGTCGCGTGCCGCTTCTACTCGTCGGCACTATAGAGCTGACTAAGGTCAGATATTACTGAATATTGCTCTTTAGAAAATATTTAAATCGAAATGCCATAATACTCAGGTCTTGCGAGACCTGCCCTCCCTGTGCGCTGCAGTCGGGTGGCCTATCGAACGCGCCGAAGTCACCATGCGGATGTCTTTGAAGTCCACGTTGATCGCGATCCTCTGCGTCATGATGGCGGGGATTGGAATGCAAGGCTGGTTTGCCTTTGCCAACATTCGGGTCGTCAATAACGGTGCGGTCGACATCGCCACCAACTGGCTTCCCAGCGTGCGCGCCCTTGGCGACATCAAGTATCACGCCAGTCGTCTGCGCCTCCTTGAATCCCGCTACGTGATCGGCCGCGAGGCGCCGGCGGATCTGGCCAAGGTCGAGGCCGAACGGGTCCGGGCGTTGGACGCTGCAATGCGGGTCTACGAGCCGCTCGTGAGCAGTGACGAGGAGCGTCGACTCTGGACGCGGATTAACGAGACCTTCGCGCAATATGCCGGCCTGCGCCAGAACCTCATCGCCGCCCGCCGCGCCGGGGACATGCCGGCCGTGCAGGAGGTCTTCGACCGTTCGCGCCCGGTGTTCGACGGGCTCATCCGGCTGGTCGAGGAGGATGCCGAGATGAACGGCGTTGGTGCCGGGGCTTCCCAGGCGACCGCGAAGGCGAGCTACGAGGCCGCAATCTGGACCACGCTGCTGGTCTGCGGCTGCGCCATCGCGCTCGGGCTCGGCGGAATCCTCTTCGTGCTCCTCGGCGTCACCCGCCCGATCACGCGCATCACGCACGCCATGCAGACCATCGCGCAGGGTCGGCTGACGGCCGAGATCCCCCATGCGGCCAGCCGCAACGAGATCGGCGCAATGGCCGCCTGCCTCGCGATCTTCCGCGACGGCCTCGTCGACGCGGAGCGCCTGAGGGGTGAGCAGGCGAATCTCGAAAAGGCCGTCGCCGTGCGGCGCAAGGCGATGATGAACGAGCTCGCGGACGGTTTCGAGCGGACGGTGAGCGGCATCGTCGGCATGGTCACGGCCGCGGCCACCCAGCTTCAGGCGACTGCCGGCGCTATGTCGGGAACCGCGGGCGAGACCGCGCAGCGATCGGTCGGCGTCGCAGCGGCGGCCGAGGAGGCCGGCTCCAACGTCAACACCGTGGCGGCGGCGGCCGAGGAACTCGGCTCATCCGTGCGGGAGATCGGACGCCAGGTCGACGGGTCCGCCAACCTTGCCCAGCGCGCGGTGGACGAGGCGGAGCACACCTCCGCGCTGATGGCGGATCTGAGCGGCGGCGCGGCCAAGATCGGCGACGTCGTGGCAATGATCTCGACCATCGCGGGCCAGACGAACCTCCTGGCGCTGAACGCCACCATCGAGGC
>NZ_BPQL01000063.1 GCF_022179225.1 Methylobacterium goesingense | reverse complement strand
GTGGGGATGATCCGCCTGCACGACATGCGCGACTGGGCGCAGCGGCAGGCGGATCATCCCCACCGGCCCGGCCATGCCGACCAGCGTTCCGAGATAGATCAGCAGGTATTCGACCGAGGGCCTGGCCGAGAAGCTGCGATGGACGAGGAGCCGATGCATTCCGACGGAGTGCCCGGCGCACAGGGTGACGATTGTGGTGGCGGCGAACAGCGCCACGGCGCCCGGCGTGACGAAGACAGGCCCGAGGAGCAGGGCCGTGACCGCCATCCCGGTGATCCAGAGGGACTTGGCCGGCGCCCATTCCAGGTGCCCCTCCGTGGCGGAGGTGTCCGCCCCGGCGATCATCCGAAGGGTCGAGGTGCAGGGCAGTGCATCGGTCACGGTGAAATCCGCTTTGTTATTTAGGCAATAAACTAATCTCCAACGCCTTGATGCTTGTCAATGATTAGTTCATCGCCTAATTAATCGGCCATGCAGCGCGTCTTCGAAGCCCTGTCCTCCTCCGTGCGCCGGAAGATCCTGGCCTATCTCGCCCATACCGAGCTCAGCGCGGGGGAGATCGCCGGGCGGTTCTCCATGTCGAAGCCCTCGATCTCGCAGCATCTCTCGGTGCTCGAATCGGCCGGTCTGATCGTGGGCGAGAAGCGCGGGCAGTTCGTGTTCTACCGGCAGGTGGAGGATAGTCTGCTCAACACCCTCAACGGCTTCGTACAGGAGGCCTGCCCGGTCGGGCGGCCGCTCCGGCGCGAGAGCGCGGCCCTGGCGGACGAGCGGCGCCGGGGGGAGCCGGACGCGGACGAGCCCGAACCGCGACGGCGCTGAGCCCGGCCGGCGACGGATCCGATGGTGACGGATCGGTGGCGGCGGTTTGGTGGCGACGGTTTAACGGATTGCCCGGGGGCGGCGCCTGTGATCTGAAGCCGCCATATCCCTCGACCGCAAGGCCGTTTCCCATGCGTCGCACATTCCTACCCATCTTCGCCTTCGTGGTCGGCCTCGTGGGTCTCTGCATCGCCGCCTTCGTGGTGCTGATGCCGAAGCAGGACGTAGGGACGAGCAGCGTCGGCGGCCCCTTCACCCTGACCAACCAGGATGGGCAGCGCGTCACCGAGCGCGATTATGCGGGCCGGACGCACCTCGTGTTCTTCGGCTTCACGCACTGCCCCGACGTGTGCCCGACGACGCTGCAGCAGATCGGCGACGTGCTCCAGGCCCTCGGGCCGAAGGGCCGGGACACCCGCGCGCTCTTCATCGCCGTCGACCCCGAGCGCGACACGCCGGCCGCCCTCAAGACCTACCTGGCGAGCTTCGATCCGCGCATCGTCGGGCTGACCGGCTCGGCCGACGAGGTGAACGCGGCGGTGAAGGCCTACCGGGCCTATGTCCGCAAGGTGCCGACCAAGGACGGCGACTACACCATGGAGCACACCGCCCTCGTCTACGTGATGAACGGCCAGAACCGTTTCCTCAACGCCCTGAACCTCACCCGCCCGCCCGAGGCGGCGGCGGCTGAACTCGCCAAGATGCTGTGAGCGTTCGGCTCTCGAAGATCACGGGGGCCGCCCCCCGAACAGCCGCCCCGGAGCGACCATGACCATCCTGTCGGCCTTTCCGATCACGCCCGCGAACGCCGATGGCGTGGTCGACGTCGGCGCCCTGCGCGCCTTTCTGCATCCCCTGGTCGCGGCCGGCGTCGGGTCGATCGGGCTGCTGGGCAGCACCGGCACCTATGCGTTCCTGGCGCGGGACCAGCGCCGCCGGGCCGTGGAGGCCGCCGTGGACGCGGTGGCGGGCCGCGTGCCGCTCCTCGTCGGAATCGGCGCCCTGCGCACCGACGAGGCGGTGCGGCTGGCCCAGGACGCGAAGGGCGCCGGGGCCGAGGCCGGGCTCCTCGCGGCGATGTCCTACACGCCCCTCACCGAGGACGAGGTGTTCGTGCATTGCGAAACCGTGGCGCGGGAATCGGGTCTGCCGCTCTGCCTCTACGACAATCCCGGCACCACCCATTTCCGCTTCACCCCGGCCCTCGTCGGCCGCCTCGCCGGGGTGCCGGGCATCGTCGCCATCAAGAGCCCGGCCCCGGAGCCGGCGGAGGTGGCGGGCCAGTTCGCGGCGTTGCGCGCCGCCGTGCCGGACGGGTTCTCCCTCGGCTACAGCGGCGACTGGAACGCGACCGAGGCGCTGCTGGCGGGCGGCGCCGCCTGGTACAGCGTCGCGGCCGGGCTGTTTCCAGAGCCCGCCGTGGCGATCGTCCGGGCGGTCGAAGCGGGGGATGCCGCCGAGGCGCGCCGCCTGAACGCCCGGATGGACCCGCTCTGGGAGCTGTTCCGGACCTATTCGAGCCTGCGGGTGATCTATGCCTGCGCCGAACTCCTCGGGCGCTGCCGGACGGCACCGCCGCGCCCGATCCTGCCGCTCGCCGGGGACGCGCGCCAGCGGGTCGCCGAGACGCTGGCGATGCTCGATCTGGCCTGAGGGGCTCTCAGCCCACCCGCACGGCGCCGCTGCGCGAGGTACGCGCCAGGCCGTGCTCGGTCTTGTTCCAGCGGTTCGGCGCGCGGACGAGTTCGATCAGGCCCGCCCAGGCGGCCAGACTTATCAGCAGGAAGTAGACGGGCATCAGCGGCACGAAGGCGAGGCAATCGAACCAGCCGCGGCGGACGCAGCCCAGCGCCGCCGGCAGCAGCATCGCCAGGAGGCCGGAGACGAACAGCGTGATCGCCGAGCCCGTGGGCAGGCTCGCCCAGAAGCCGCCGGGGGCGGGCAGGCCGCTGAGAACGAAGTGGGTGAAGTCCCAGGCCGCCCGCCCCATCAGGAACGGGTAGG
The DNA here is from genome assembly GCF_022179225.1 of Methylobacterium goesingense. Classification (GTDB taxonomy): domain Bacteria; phylum Pseudomonadota; class Alphaproteobacteria; order Rhizobiales; family Beijerinckiaceae; genus Methylobacterium; species Methylobacterium goesingense. The sequence goes on along the minus strand of NZ_BPQL01000063.1, from coordinate 15,881 downwards.
CGAGGGCGGAGATCACCGTGCCGGGCACCAGCGCCACGGCGCAGAGCGTGCCCAGGGCGCCGAGTTGCCGGGCGGTCGTGCGGGGCGTGCGGGCATGGGTCAGGGTCGTCTGCAGGAATCCCTTCATCCAGCGGGTGCGCTGGTGCAGCCAGGGCCGGAGCGTGCGCGGCGCTTCCTCCAGGGTGTCGCTGGCCAAGTCGCCCACATGGTAGCCCGCCCGCGCGAGGCGGATGCCGAGGTCGGCATCCTCGGTGACGTTCCAGGCGTCCCAGCCATGGACCTCACGCAGCGACGCGGTGCGGAAATGCGTGGAGGTGCCGCCCAGGGGGATCGGCAATCGCCAGGAGGCCAGGGCCGGGATCAGCACGTCGAACAGGGCGGCGTACTCGATGGCAAAACACCGGGTGAGGCGGCCATCCGCCATGTTGTCGATAACGAGGCGGCCCTGGAGGCAGGCGGTGGTGCGGGAGGCGCCGGCAAAGCGCGTCGCAGCGGCGCGGAGCTGGCTCGGATCGGGCACGTCCTCTGCGTCGTAGACCACGAGGCAGGCGCCCCGCGCCAGGGGCAGGGCGGCGTTGAGGGCGCGCGGCTTCGTGCGCGGCAGGCCCGCGGGCACGCGCACGATCTCGAACCGGGCGGGGAGGGCGGCGGCCTCCAGGGCGTCGGCGGTCTCGCGGTCGTCAGCCTCGATCACGAACTTGATGTCGAGCTTGGCCACCGGATAGTCGAACCGCGCCAGGGCGGCGGCGAGGCGGGGCACCACCCGCGCCTCGCGGTGGAGGGCGACCAGCACGGTGTAGACCGGCAGGTCGGCGTCGGTGAGCGGGATCTCGGGCTTCGGCTCGGCCTCCACGCTGACGGCGGCGATCCGGAACGTCACCGTAGCGAGGAAGGCGAGTTGCACCAGGGTCCAGGCCCCGATCAGCAGGGGGGCGGGGACGAGAGCACCGGCCACGGCCCCCGCCCCCAGCACGAGGGCCACGATGGCGAGGCGAGGCCCCTGCGAGCCGCGACCGAGCGCCCAGTCCGGACGCCGCACCTGGAGCGTGTCGGCGGCGTAGGTGGCGATGCCGGTGGGGTTGGCGGCGAAAACCGCCGCGCACAGGGCGCGGGGCGTGGTGACGGCGGCCGCGCCGCCCTCCCGCAAGAGGGCCGCGATGGCGGCCCCGCGCGGCGCGCAGACGAAGGCGGCAGGGCCCGGCCGCCCCAGGGGCGCGAGCCCGGCCTTGAGGCTGCCGGGAAAGCGTGTGTCCTCGCCGAGGCGGAGGTCGCCGGCCGCCAGGAACGGCACGCCGAGGGCGGCGGCGAGGGCGCGGTAATAGGCCTCCTCGCCGATCAGGTCAGCCTGAATGAGCGTGGTGGCCGCGTCGCTGCCGCAGGCCCGCGCCAGGGCTGCGGCCTCGGCCAGCGCCGCGGGATCGAACCCCTGGCGGGCGAGGAAGCCGATCTCGGGCGGCAGCGCGCCGGCCGGACCGGCAGCGCGAGAGCTGACGAGGAGCGACACCGCAGCCGGCCTCCCGACGGCCCGGGGATGTGCTAGGGGAGACGCCGTGAGCCAGCCCGTTCCCATGCGCAACCCGCGCACCACCCCTGCAACTTCTACGGTCGCGCGCCCAATGGCAAGGCGGAGGCGCGGCTGGGCCACGGCCTTCGCCGTCCTGGCGGCCCTGTGCTGGGGGGGGCCGGCCGGGGCCCGCGCCGAGGGCGTCACGATTCCGAACTTCTGGAACCCGCGCGCCCGCCAGGAGCGCATGGAGACCCAGCCGAGCGCCCGCGCGGTCCGCTTCCTCACGGACGACGAGTTCCCGCCCCTGCACTTCGCCGGGCCCGATGGCACGCCCACGGGCTTTTCGGTGGAACTCGCCCGCGCGGTCTGCGAGCGCCTGGCGATGGCCTGCACGGTGCAGGCCCGGCGCTTCGACACCCTGCTCGACGCGCTGGCCGACCGGCAGGGCGACGTCGTCGCCGCCGCGACTCCCCTGACACCGGCCCTGCGGGCGCGCTTCCTCGCCACGCGGCCGTATTTCCGCTGGCCGGCGCGCTTCGCCGCCCGCACCGACAAGGGCCTGCCCGCCCCCTCCGCCGCCGCACTCGCCGAGCGCAGCGTCGGCGTGGTGAGCGGCAGCGCCCACGCAGCCTACCTCAAGGCGTTCTTTCCCCGGGCGGCGGCCAAGGACTTCACCGATCTCGCCACCGCCGAGGGAGCCCTGCGCCGGGGCGAGGTCGACTACGTCTTCGCCGACGGCCTGAACCTCGCCCTCTGGATCGGCGGCGCCGAGGCCGCCAATTGCTGCACCTTCACCGGGGGCGACTACCTCGAGAACCGCTATTTCGGCGAGGGCATCGGCTTCGTCACCCGCGCCGACGACGCGGCCCTGTCGCGGGCGCTCGACGACGCGCTCCAGCGGCTCTGGGACGAGGGGAAGTACGCCGAACTGTACCTGCGGTTCTTCCCCGTGAGCCCGTTCTAGGGACAGGCCTTCAGGGCGACAGCCACCCTGCTTCCCGGAGATGGACGACGGCGGAGCGGGCGACGGGTGCGACGACACCGTTCGACAGCCGAAGCCGCATCGCCCGGGGCGTGCCGTCGACGGCCACGACGGCGTCCCGTGCCACCCACCACGACCGATGGACCCGCAGGCCCGGCTTCTCAACGCCGTCCATGGCACGGACGAGGGGCATCAGGATGAGGTCGGATCCCCGGGCGGTGTGGACCCGGACGTAATGGTCCTCCATCTGAAGGGCGAGCAGGTCGCTCGGGAGGGCCGGAACGGGGCGTCCCCCGGCGGTTGACATCGGACGCCCCCCCCCGGGTGGCACGGCCCCGCACCGACGCATTCGTTCGGCTATCGCCACGGCCATGAGGCCGAGGAGACTGGCCTGGGCGAACCACAGCGGCCAGGACAGACCGAGGGCCGCAAGTTCGGGCCACAACCGAAACGCCAAGGCTCGGGTGATCGCGGTTTCGGGAATGCTGGCGAGGAGAGCCGCGCCGACTAGGACCAGCCCTCGCCATCGGTGCCCCAGCGGCGCAACGAGCCCGGCCGCCGCGAAGGCCCCCCCGTAAAGGACGAAGCCCAGCAGCATCGCCGCGATCCAGTAGCCGACGCGCGCGACCGGACCGTGGTTGAGATAGGTACCGAAGGGCCCGAGCATGGCCAGCAGGACACCGGCGCCGACCGCGGCGAACACGCGCCTGAGGATGCGGGAGCGCGGCAGGCGCATACTGCCGAGGCGAGCAACCATGAGATTCTTCCCCCGAGATCCGTCGATGCCGTTTCATCCTGACGGCCGAACCCGTTCGCCCACCAGCGAACCCGTTCGCCCGTTCGCGAAAACAGGCTTTCAGCGCCGATCCTGACAGCGCCACGCTACGGTGCCCATACCGGAGTCCACCGATGCCGTTGCGCTGTGTCCTGGCTGCCCTGATCGCCGTGTCCATCCCTGTTTCCACAGCCTGGTCCCAGGGGACCAGACTTCGCCACGACACCGGCCCCCACCATGAGACCGGCTCCCACGAGGAGCCCCGACCGCCCCAAGAGATCGAGGATTCTCCGGCGACGGGCGCAGGCTTCGAGCGGAGAGTTTCCGACGACGGCATGGAGATCGGAATCTGGTATCCCGCGTCCGGGCCGAGTTCGCCCCAACGCCTCGGCCTGTTCATGCACGATGTGGTCGCGGCAAGCGTTCCGCCCCAAGGGCCTCATCCCCTGGTCGTGATGTCCCACGGGACGGGGGGCGACTTCACCAGCCACGCCGATACCGCGGTCGCCCTGGCACGGGCCGGCTTCATCGTGGCGGCCCTGACCCAGCCTGGAGACAATTGGCGCGATGCCAGCCGGGCTACGCGGATTGAGGAACGCCCGAAGACCCTGAGCCGCCTTATCGACTACATGCTCGGGGATTGGTCGGGTCTTACCGGAATCGATCGGGAGCGGATCGGTGCGTTCGGCTTCTCCTCCGGTGGATTCACGGTTCTGGCCGCGGCCGGCGGTCGGCCCGATCTCACGCGTGTCGCGGAGCATTGTGCCGCGCATCCGGCGTTGTTCGACTGCAGCCTGATCCAGGCTAAGCCCAATACCGCGATCGGGACATGGCCCGACCTGCACGACCGGCGCATCAAGGCGATCGCCGTGGCTGCACCGGCGTTGGGCTTCACCTTCGATCGTGCCGGAGCCGCCGCGATTAGAGTTCCGGTTCAGCTCTGGCGGGCGGACGACGACGAAATCCTGCCGGCACCGTTCTACGCGGATGCGGTTCGGGCAGTCCTACCCGTGCCGCCCGCGTTCCATGGAGTGCCGGAGGCCGGGCATTTCGACTTTCTCTCACCCTGCGCCGAACCCCGGGTGGTGCCGCATATCTGCGCCAGTCGGCGGGGTTTCGACCGAACCGCCTTCCATCAAAGGTTCAACGGTGAGGTGGTCCGGTTCTTCCGCCAGGCCCTCCCGCGTTAACGCGGGATGCACGCCGCGAATCCCCAGGAACCCTCCGCCATGCTGCTCTACGAGCACCCGCTCTCGTCCTACGCGCAGAAGATCAAGATCGCGCTTCGCGAGAAGGGAGTGCCGTTCAGGGCCGAACTGCCGGAGCGTTTCGGCACGGGCAGCGGGGAGGGCCCGTTCGCGGCCGCCAATCCCCGCACCGAGGTGCCGGTGCTCATCGACGGGGACGTGACGCTGTTCGAATCCACCGTGATCCTCGAATACGTCGAGGAGCGCTGGCCCGAGCCCCCGCTGCTACCGGCAGGCCCTGCCGCGCGGGCCTTCGCGCGGATCACCGAGGAGGTCTGCGACACCCAGTACGAGGCGGTGAACTGGGGCTTCGGCGAGGTGCTGTGGTTCCGCCGCGCCACGGGGGACCTCGCCCTGCACCTGCGCGCCCGGGCGGCGGCGCAGACGGGCGTGCTCCAGGACTGGCTGTCGGAGCGCCTCGGCACGGCCGACTGGTTCGGCGGCGCCGGCTTCGGCTGGGCCGACGCGGCGGCGGCCCCGATGGTCAACCGCTCGGTGCATTACGGCCTCGGGCCCGCGCCGGGCACCGCGCTGGCGCGCTGGCACGCCCGGGTGAGCACGCGCCCCGCGGTGGCCGCCACCTTCGCCGAGTTCGACGCGGCCGCCGCCCGGATGGCCGAGGCCTCCGACCTCTACACCACCGGCGGGCGCCGCCGCGAGTATCGCGACCACCGGCTCGACTGGATGATCCGCTCGGGCGGCATCGAGGTGGTGCTGGCGGGCCTGCGGGACGCCAACATCCGTTTCTCCTGGCCGGATCCGTAGCTGCACCCCTCAGGTGCGCAGCCGCCGGGCGCCAACCGCGACGGCGAGGAGGAGGGCCGCCACCACAAGGAAGGCGAGCGTCAGGCTGGTGGCGTGGGCGAGGAGCCCGATGGCGGCCGGGCCCGCGAGCACCCCGGCATAGCCGAGCGTGGTCACGGCCGGGATCGCGAGGGCGGCGGGCACCGCGTCCTGACGGCCGGCGGCGGTGAACAGCACCGGCACGATGTTGGCGCAGCCCGCCCCCACCAGGGCGTAGCCGAGGAGCGTCACCGGCCAGAGCGGCACGGTGATCGCGAGGCCGAGGCCGCCCGCCGCCAGGAGTGCCCCCAGGACGACGATGCGGCGGCGCCCGATCCGGCGCACGAAGGCGTCGCCGGTGAGCCGGCCCACCGTCATCGTCAGCGAGAAGGCCGCGTAGCCGAGGCCGGCACGAGCCGGATCGAGGCCGCGCTCCTGGATCAGGAAGACGCCGCTCCAGTCGAGGGCCGAGCCCTCCGTGAGGAAGACCACGAAGCACAGGAGCCCGATGCGGAGGACCGGCCCGCGCGGCCGGGCGAAGGCCGGGCCGTGCGACTCGCCCCCCAAGGCCGGCAGGATGCCGGGCAGGGCGGCGAGGAAGGCGGCCGCGATGGCGGCAACCACCGCCAGAGCAGCGGCCGCCGGCGTCAAACCGAGGCTCAGGAGGGCGCTGAAGCCGGCGGCGCCCAGGATGCAGCCGAGGCTGTAGAGGCCGTGGAAACCCGACATCATCGGCCGTTCCGCCCGGCGCTCCACCGCCACGGCCTGCAGGTTCATCAGGCAGTCGAGGAGGCCGAGGCCGATCCCGAGCCCAGTCAGGGCGGCGGCGAGGACGGGCAGGCCGCCGGCACGCGACAGGACCACCAGCGCCGCCCCGGTGACGAGCACGGCAGCGGCCAGCACGGGCCGGGTGCCGAAGCGCCCGGCGAGGGCCCCCGCCACCGGCATGGCGGCGAGCGACCCGATGCCGAGGCAGAGCAGGAGCAAGCCGAGGGTGCCGTCGTCGAGGCCCGCGCGCACCTTGACGAGGGGCACCAGGGGCGCCCAGGCCGCGACGCCGAAGCCGACGATGAGGAACAGGAGCCGGGTGGCGCGGATCTCGGTCGTGCCGGTGGCGGACACGTGCGGGAGGACGGACGCGGTCATGGGGCCTTTCATGCGGGATCCGCTCAGGCAGCCGGGCCGAGCGGCGCGTGCGGTCTCGCAGGGAGACACGGCAGACGTATGAAGCCAGGAGCCCCGGGGAGCAGGGTGGCTGCCATGTCCCCGGCGCAGGGCGCCCGGCCTCACGTTGACCCTCCGGGACGCGCTCCCTACGGTGCCGCCGGTCTCGACCCATCACCCCCGACAATTCTTGCAGAACTGACGCTGTCCATGCCGTCCCCGCTTCCCTCCGATCCCGATCTCATCGCGGCGGCCGCCACCGCCGCCGCTTGGCCCTTCGAGGAGGCGCGCAAGCTCGTGGCGCGGCTGGAACGCCGGCCGAAATCGGAGGTCCTGTTCGAGACCGGCTACGGGCCCTCGGGCCTGCCGCATATCGGCACCTTCGGCGAGGTCGCGCGGACTTCCATGGTGCGCTACGCCTTCCGGGTTCTCACCAACGACAGCGTGCCGACCCGGCTGATCGCGTTCTCGGACGACATGGACGGCCTGCGCAAGGTGCCGGACAACGTGCCGAACAAGCCCCTGCTCATCGGCGCCCTGAACCAACCGCTGACCCGGGTGCCGGACCCGTTCGGCACCCATGACAGCTTCGGCGCCCACAACAACGCCGAATTGCGCCGCTTCCTCGACGCCTTCGGCTTCGACTACGAGTTCCGCTCGGCGACCGAGTGCTACCGCTCCGGCGTGTTCGACACGGCCCTGCTCACGGTGCTGGAGCGCTACGAGGCCGTGATGGCGATCATGCTGCCGTCGCTGCGCGCCGAGCGCTCGGCGAGCTACTCGCCGTTCCTGCCCATCCATCCGGTGACGGGCGAGGTCATGCAGGTCGCCATCGACGAGGTCCGGGTCTCGGCCGGCACCCTGGTCTGGCGCGACCCGAAGACCGGCGAGGGCTACGAGACCCCGGTGACGGGGGGCCATGCCAAGCTGCAGTGGAAGCCCGACTGGGCCATGCGCTGGGTGGCGCTCGGCATCGATTACGAGATGGCCGGCAAGGACCTTATCGATTCCGTGAAGCTCTCGGGCGAGATCGCCCGGGCGCTGGGCGGGGAGCCGCCGGAGGGCTTCAACTACGAGCTCTTCCTCGACAAGGACGGCAAGAAGATCTCGAAGTCGAAGGGCAACGGCCTCTCGATCGACGACTGGCTCGTCTACGGCACCGCCGACAGCCTAGCGCTGTTCATGTACAACAAGCCGCGCGAGGCCAAGCGCCTGTTCGTCGAGATGATCCCGCGCCAGGTCGACGACTACCTCAGCTTCCTGGAGAAGTACCCGGCCCAGGAGCCGGCCCAGAAGCTCGGCAACCCGGTCTGGCACCTGCATGCCGGGCATCCGCCGGCGGCGGAAGCCGTCGGCAAGGGCGGCGCGCTCACCTTCGCCATGCTCCTCAACCTCGCGGCGGTGGCCAACACCGAGGACCCGGCGGTGCTGTGGGGCTTCATCCGCCGCTACGACCCGGATGTGGGGCCGGAGAGCCACCCGGTGCTGGCCCGCCTCGTCGGCCACGCGCTGGCCTATTTCCGCGATCTCGTCCGCCCCGCCAAGACCTACCGGGCCGCCACAGAGGCCGAGCGGGCGGCGCTGGAGGACCTCTCCGAGACGCTGGCCGCGCACGAGGGCTCCGTCGATCCAGAGGGGCTGCAGGCAGTGGTCTACGAGGTCGGGCGTCGGCACTTCCCCGACCTGTCGGGCAAGGCCAAGAGCCCGGACGGGCGCCCCGGCGTGTCGCAGGCCTGGTTCGGCACGATCTACAACGTGCTGTTCGGCGAGGCCCGCGGGCCCCGCTTCGGCTCGTTCATCACCCTCTACGGCGTTGCCGAAACGCGGGCGCTGATCGGGCAGGCCCTGGCGGGCGCCTTCCTGGCCGAGGCGCCGGCCGCCTGAGCCGACCCACGCGCCGGCGTGCGTTGCGCCGGCGTAGGATCACATCCTCGAAATGATGTGCGATTGCGCACATTTTCGCTTGTCTGCGCCTCATTGGGCGGATAAAACGCCGGTCCCAGACAGAAAAAAGGCCGCCCCGATGAGGGAGCGGCCTGAAGTCTAGGGAGGAAACGCCCAAGAAGGGCACACCGCGGCGACGCCATCGCCGCGGTGCATGGCGATGAAATGCCATTCCGCACCGCACCATGCAATCGCTTCCGTGTGGGAGGGGGTATGCGCGCAGTGCATGAAAACGTTTTCAAACCCCCTGCTTGTCTGAGGATCGCGCGGCCTTCCGCTCGGCGCAGGCGCGGTATCGGGCCTCACCGGCTCGGCTCGGTCAGGCCGAGCTGCTTGAGGCTGAAGGCCCAGACGCGCTCCTGCAGGGCTTCGTCCCGACCCCGGCTCGACGGCGCGACCGGCTTGCAGCGGTCGAAGTAGAGCCCCGTGACGCCCTCCACCTCCGGGGCGGTCGCGAGGTGAATCGAGGTTCTGGCGCCATCCTCGGGCTTCGACAGGAAGGGGCGGATCAACCCCCAGCCGAAGCCGAACCAGCCGCCGGTCCCGGACGCGAACCCGCTGGCGATGACGCCCGGATGCAGGGCGTTGCTGCTGACGCCACTGCCGGCCAGGCGCCGGGCCAGGGCAGCGCTGAACAGCACGTTGCCGAGCTTGGCCTGGGAATAGACCGTGATCGCGCTGTAATCCCGGGCGTGGCCGATATCGTCGAAGGCGATGCGGCCGCGCCGGTGCGCCGTCGAGGCGACGCTGACGATGCGGGCCGGTGCGGAGGCCTTCAGGAGATCGAGAAGCTCGAGGCTAAGCTGCAGATAGGCGAGATGATCGAGCGCCCAGGTCCGCTCGATGCCGTCCACCGTCGCAGCGTAACGGTCGAAGATCGCGCCGGCATTGTTCACCAGCACGTGGAGGCGCACATACCGCGTCCGCACCTCCGCGGCGAGGCGACGAATCTCGGCCTGCGACGCGAGATCGGCCACGAAGCCGTCGATCACGGCACCGGGCACGGCCTCCCGGATCCGGGCGGCGGCCCGGCCGGTCCGGTCGGCATCCCGGCCCACGAGGCCGACGCGGAACCCCGCCCGCGCGAGGCCGAGGGCCGTCTCCGTGCCGATGCCGGAGGTCGCTCCGGTAACGAGGGCGATCCGCTCCGGCATCGGTTTAGCCCTAGAACACCGCCTGCCCGATGGCGAAGGCGACGACCACGATGACGATGGCCACCAGCAGGAACAGGCCGAACAGGATGCGGGCCAGGGAGCCGGCGCCCGAGGCGATGCCGGTGAAGCCGAGGCCACCCGCGATGAGGGAGATCACGAAACAGATGAGGGCCCATTTCAACAGGGTCATGCGCAACACTCCAGATCGCGGAACCGAGCGATAACCACCTGGGGACGCAAGCGTTCCGCCCAAGCTCGGCTGTTTTACGCGGCGGGTCCGGGGGGCGCCGCCGGTGCCGGTGCCGCCGGACAGGCGTCGGTTCTGGCCCGCTCCAGGAGGATGTGCGCCAGGGCGTGGTAGAGCCCCTCGCGGCAGACCGCCTTCGAGACCGCGTCGGCGATCAGCGCCGCCACCATGAGGGGGATCATCAGGGCGTGGTCCTGGGTCATCTCGGTGACGATGACGAAGGCGGTGATCGGCGCCTGCAGGGCGCCGGTCAGGTAGGCGACCATGCCGATGAGCACCAGGGCGGCCACCGGCACGCCGGAGAACCAGCCGTGCAGGGCGGCCCCGAGGCCGGCCCCGACACTGAGCGAGGGGGCGAACAGGCCGCCGGGAATGCCGCTGATCGCCGACAGCAGGGTGGCGAGGAACTTCAGGGGCGCGAAGTCGGGATGCGGGTCCGCCGTGCCGTGCAGGAGGGTGCGCGCCTCCTCGTAGCCGGTGCCGTAGACCGTGCCGCCCGAGGCGAGGCCGCACAGGGCGACGCCGAGGCCGCAGGCCGCCGCGAAGGCGATCGGCCGGGCGGCGATGGCGCCCCCGAGGCGCCCGGGCAGGCCACGCGCGAACAGGATGACGATGCGGGAGAAGCCGCCGCCGGCCACGCCTCCCAGCGCTCCGAGCACCGGCACGGCGATCCAGCCCGGCCCGAAGGGCAGGGCGGCGCTTGCGGTGCCGAAATAGGTGTAGTTGCCGGTCAGCGCCATCGCGGTGAGGCCGGCCGCCACGATGGCGGCGACGATGAGCCCGCCCGTGCGAGCCTCGTAGGCCCGGCCGAGTTCCTCGATGCCGAAGACGATGCCGGCGAGCGGCGTGTTGAAGGCCGCCGCCACTCCGGCCGCGCCGCCGGCGAGGAGGAGTCCCGGCACCCGCTCCGGCGTGAGGTGTCCGGCCGCCGCCATGATGGCGGCACCGACCTGCACCGTCGGCCCCTCGCGCCCCGTGGAGGCACCGAACAGCAGGCCGAGGCTCATCACCACGATCTTGCCCGCCGCGACACGCAGGGAGACCAGGGACCGGCGCAGGGCGAGCCGCCCGGTCTGGCGCGCCGCGATCACCTGGGGGATGCCCGACCCCTGTGCGTTCGGAAAGACGTCGCGGGCGAGCCAGGCGCAGAGGGCGAACCCGAGGGGCGTCAGGCCGAGGGCTGCCATGGGCGAAAGGCCGAGCACCCGCCGGAAGCCCCCTTGCGCCGCGTCGGCGAGCTCCGCCATCAGCACGGCGGCGAGGCCGACGCCGATGCCGCCGACGAGGAACAGCAGGCGGTGGCGCCACAGCCCGAACGCGTCGCGGGTGGCCCCGCGCAGGCGCCGCATGCCGGGCGTCACCCGGGATCGGACCTTGGCCCGGAAAACCTTGGCCCGGAAAGCCCCGGTCTTCGGAACCTTGACGCGCAGCACCTTCGGGGGACGGGCAGGGGGCATGCGGTCCGGGGCTCGGGGCAGAAACACGGGGCGAGAACTCGGGAGAGGCGCGTCGGCGGGGGGACAAGCAAGGGGATGTCAGGCAAGGGGCATACCCCGGCGGGCTTCAGGCCTCGTTCTCTGCTTCGGCTCGGCACAGCGCCTCGACGGTCTTCAGGTAGGCCTTGGCGTCGAATTTCCGCAGGGAATTCTCGCTCTGGTAGCGCACGGTGCCGAAAATCTTGCGCCGGGCCCAGGGGCGGTCGTGCAGGCCGTAGACCCAGGCGACGTTGGTGAAGGAGTTCGCGTCGCGGCCGTCGAGGAAGTAGCGGTTGTTGAGCCTGAGCGTCCGGGCGAAGCCCTCCTCGGGGCTGGGCGACCATTCGAGGATCTTCTTACCCCAGTACATGCGCAGGTGGTTGTGCATGTAGCCGGTCTCGCGCATCTCGGCCTGGGCGGCGTTCCAGTAGACGTCGTGCGTCCGGCCCTCCGCGAGTTCGGTCTCGGTATAGGTCTTCGGCCTCGGATCGTCGGCATGCTCGGCCAGGACCTTGCGGGCCCATTCGGGCACGGCGCGCGCATAGTCGTCGTAGCCCTCCGTGTAGTGGACGTGGTTCATCGCCAATTCGCGGCGGATGACGACCTCCTCGACATAGGACGCCTTATCCTCTCGGCCGCCGGCCTTGGCGGCCCGCACCGCCCGCACGATCTCCACCGGCGAGATCTGCCCGAAATGCAGGTAAGGGCTCATGTGCGAGGCCGCCCCGGCCTCCGGCCGGTTACGGTCGCTGCCGTAATTGGCGAAGGGGCCCTCGAGATAGGCTTTCAGGCGTCGGCGCGCCTCGGTCTCGCCCCCGGTGAAGCGCCGCACCGGGCCGACGATCCGGTCGAGGCTCATGCCGGCCAGCACCGCCGCCGTGTCGGCGATGTCGACCTCGGATTTCGGCAGGCCGCGCCCGGCCGCGTGCTTCACCTTGCGGGCGGTCAGCGGCGCGACGTAATCGTCGAGGTGCTTGTGCAGCTTCGGGCGCAGGGTGCGGGCGGCATATTCGTGCTTCCCCGAAGTGACTTCCACCGGCACCACGACGTCACCCTCGACCTGCACGATCCGGGCGTCGACGGCCTCCACGATCTCAGCGTACCAGCGTTTCTGGATCGCGAGGTAGCCCCGGTCGAGGACGAGGAGGGCGGCATCCTCGGCCAGGTCGATGGCGATCCGGGCGGGCGAGGCCTTGCGCAGGCAGAAGCCGATGCCCCGGGCCTTGAGGCCGGAGGCCGCGTCGGCGAGCCCCTGGAGCAGGAAGGCGTAGTGCCGGGCATTGGCCTCGGGAAAGCCGTTCTTGCCGTCGAGCAGCCCGAAGCAGGCGAGCACCGGCAGGCCGAGCCGGTTGGCCTCTTCGATCGCCAGTTCGAGCGCCGGGTTTTCGTGCGCGCGATTCGCTTGCTGCAGGAGGTAGAGCACGTAGCGCCCGTCCCCGCGGGGCTCGACATCCTTGAGAACCCGAATCCGTCCCGCCTGAATCGCCATCGTCCGCCATCGCTTCTTGGATCGAGAGAGACATTCTCGGATCGAGAGGAAAAATAGAGCGCTCGACGCGCGCGACGTGAAATGCAAACCCCGCCGTTCCGGCAAGATCGGACCGCGCGAAACGCAGCCCCCCCGATCGCGAAACATGAACGCAAACAACGCCGTAAGGTGCCTTCATCGCGTCTGGGTACCGGCCCCACCCGACGAGCATTTACCACATCGGCGGATGCGTCATTTTAGCGACAGAAACAGATCAATGTGCGGCCGGACACGAAAAGCGACAGCGATCCTGCCCTAACCACCTTGCTTTTCCCCAGGAGAGGATCAGATTGTGCATTGCGGGAACGCGATGGCGTCGCGGTCCCGCTGCCCTCCTTGGGCGTTTCCTCCCTAGACTTCGGGCCGCTCTTCGGGGCGGCCTTTTTTCTGTCCCGAATCGACCGGTCAGCCCCGGGCGCGGGCGCGGATCATGAAGTTGTCGTAAGTGTATTCCGCCACCTGGAACCAGAGGTATTCCTCGTTCCGGAAAGTCTTCAGGGCCTCGTGAACGCGCTTGAAGTCGGCGTTCTTGGCCCCGATCTCCCCATATACGTCGTTGGCGGACTTGAGCGCGGCCTCCATCACCTCCTGGGGGAAAGGACGCAGCTGCGCGCCGCCGGCCACGAGGCGGCGCAGGGCGCGCGGATTGCGTGCGTCGTACTTGGCCTGGACGTCGGAATGGACCTGGGCGGCGGCCGCCTGGAGGATCGCCCGATAGCTCTTCGGCAGGCCCTTCCAGGCCTCGGCGTTGAACCATGCGTGCAGCATCGAGCCGCCCTCCCAGAACCCGGGATAATGATAGGTCGGCGCGACCTTCTGCAGGCCGAGCTTTTCGTCGTCGTAGGGGCCGATCCACTCGGCGGCGTCGATGGCCTTCGTTTCCAGGGCGGCATAGATCTCCGGGCCCGGCGTGGCCTGCGGCACCGCCCCGAGCTTGGCCAGGACCTGCCCCCCGAGGCCGCCGATCCGCAGCTTCAGGCCCTGGAGGTCGGCCACCGTCTTGATCTCGCGGCGGAACCAGCCGCCCATCTGCGCCCCGGTGTTGCCGGCCGGCAGCGCTACGAGGCCGTGCTTGGCAAAGATCTCCCCGAACAGTTCGGCGGCCCCGCCCTGGAGCCACCAGGCGGCCTGGCCCCGGGCGTTCAGGCCGAAGGGCAGGGCGCCGGCGAGCGCGAAGGTCGGGTCCTTGGCCAGGCCGAGCGCCGCCGGGCCGTAACCCGTCTCGACGGTGCCGGCGGCGACCGCGTCGAGGAGGCCGGCGGCGGCCACCGGCTCGCCCGGTCCCAGGGGCTGGATCTGGAAGCGCCCGTCGGTGGCCTCGGCGACGAGGCGGGCGAGCATCTCGGTGGCGCCGAACAGGATGTCGAGGTTCTTCGGATAGGCACAGGCGAGGCGCCAGCGGAGATCCGGGGCCCCCTGGGCCCGGGCCGGGACCGCAAGGGCGGCGGCCGCGCCGCCGAGGCCCGCGGAGAGAAAAGCGCGGCGCCCCGCGGGGGGGCGCACGAAGGATGGGGGCATGACGCCTCGCTGCAAGATCTCGAATCGTCCCGACTTCGCGCCGGATCGCCGGCACGCGGCCGTGGTATCCGCCGTTCACGAACGACGAAGCGCCGGAAACGATCCCGAAAGGGTCGATCCGGCAGGGAGCCCGGCTCGACGCTGTCGCGATCTGGCGCAGACATTGCGCGGCTTGGAAATCACTTGGCGCAGTGCCTACTCAGCACAGAGGCTACTTGGCATACGTGAAGGCGCCGTCGTTCCAGACGTAGAGGACGTAGCCCTGGGCGGTGACGTCGCCCTTGTTGTCGAAGCCCACCGAGCCGAGCACGAGGTCGAAGCGTTCCGCGTGGAGCGTGGCGGCGATACGCTTGGCGTCCGTGGTGTGGGCGAAGTTGCCGGCCGCGACCAGGGCCTGGAGGGCGGCGTAGCCGTAGATGGTGGAGCCCTCGGGGTCGACGCCCTCCGCCTTGAAGGCGGCGACCACGGCGGCGGCCTCGGGCTTGCGGCGCGGATCGAGGTAGAAGGTCATCAGCACGCCGTTGCTGGCCGGCCCCGCGATGGTGCCGAATTCCTGGGTGGCGATGGCGGAGGTGCCGAACCATTGCGGCCGGAAGCCCCGCTCGGCCGAGATCCGCACGAGGCGGCCCATCTCGCGGGCATCCCCGCCGTAATACGCCACCGCGATGCCGGCCTCCTTCAGGCGGTCGGCGAGCGCCGCGTCGTCGGCGTCGCCCGCCGCGAAGGCGGTGGCGACCGCCTCGTTGATGCCGATGCGGTTGAGGTTCTCCTTCGTGGCCGCGGCGAGGTTGCGCGAGCCCGGCGTCAAGTCGTTGAGGATCGCGATCTTCTTCTCGCGAAACCGCTCGGCGAGCACCGTGGCCGAGAGCTTGGCCTGGTCGTCGTCGCGTCCGCAGACCCGGAAAATCGTCGGCAGGCCGCGATCCGTGAGCTTGGCGGCGACCGAGGCCGCGGTGATCATCACGGTGCCGTTGGCGGCATAGACTTCCGAGGCGGCGAGCGACGCGTTGGAGCAGACATGGCCGACCACGAGGCGCACGCCCTGCGCGGCGTAGTGGTTGGCCACCGCCACGGCCTTGTTGGAATCGCAGGCATCGTCCTGCACGTCGAGCACGATTGTCTGCCCGTCGAGGCCGCCCTTGGCATTCGCGTCGCGGGCGGCGGCCTGAACGCCGCGCAGCACCTGTTCGCCGACGCCCACATAGGCGCCGGAGCGGGGCACGGCGACACCGATCACCACGTCCGCCCGGGCCGCGGCCGCACCGACGATCTGGGCGGCGGCCAGCCCAAAGGCGCCGCCGGCCAAACCAAAGACACCGCCTGCGAGCCCGATGCGCCGGACCGCGCGCCTGAACCTCATGCCGCCCCGTCTCACGCCTCGGTCGACCTCGCGAAGAATATAGACGGATCGGCCGGGACGGCCAGCCGCCAAGGTTCGGCACGCCCGCCGAAGCCACGGTCCGGCGCGTGCGTTCGGCGCGACCGGACCGAAGGACCCCTGCGGGATGGCGCGGAAGAACGCAAGGGGCCTGGGTGCGCCGCCCTTACCGAGCGGTC
>NZ_BPQL01000062.1 GCF_022179225.1 Methylobacterium goesingense | reverse complement strand
CGAGGGTCATTCTGGGGTGCGTGGCGGGCCGCGTTCTATGAACGTTATCAATGAGTCAGGCCTTTTCTCGCTTATTCTCAGATCAGATAAGCCGGAAGCAAAACGGCTCAAAAAATGGGTTACGTCGGAAGTCCTCCCATCCATCAGGCGAACTGGCGCTTACGATCCGCGCCGAGGCACCCCAGCGTTCATAAAGCGCTTTAACGCGAACTGGGATCGCGTTACGCCCGGCTACTTCTCTGTGATCAACGAGGTTGCGGTACGCCTCCATGGTCGACTTGAGCAGGTCGGCCACATCCTCGCAGATACGGCTCCTGACGGAAGGGAAATCCAACCAGACGGCAGCATCGGCTCTCTCTTCTCAAAGCACCTTCAAGCAGAGCACCCAACCGTCGCAGACAATTATAGTCTTTATTGGCATGTTGCGCGGATGAAAGAGGTTCAAGCTCGGCAGTACCCCTACGGCATGCTGCCTCTTTTCCTCAATTTCGTCGACGGAGTTTGGATACCGCAACATTCGGAGCGCTACCTGCGCACCCGTGATCCAGCGGCCCTCCCTTATCTGCCGTTCTTGCTCCCGCCACCGCCACAAGCTGCCGCTATGCGAGGATTGCCTGTTCCAGCGTGGGCGAAGCCTCAGCCCGCTCGTTTGCCAAGACCCAGGTAGCTAATACCGAATCTCACTGACCCAGACTTATAGGGCAGGGTCAGCGAGGTCCGGCGGACGACCGCCGCCGCGCAGTCGCGCGGGCAGACCTCGACGAGCCGGGCTCATCGAGGTCCGGTATAAGGCTAAGCCATCCGGCATCATGCAGCACGCTCACCAAATGTCGCTCAAAAACAATGGAGGCCTCATTGGCATCATCAGAAGCGTACCGCCTCTGGGCGGAAGACCAACTCGCGATCCATAAGCGCTTGTTGAAAGGCTTCGAGTCAGGCCGGCACACGACAGGTGAGCGATTGGACAATGGCGAGCTTGTGGACCGCACCTCAGAAGCCATGGCCGACTGCCGGCGCGTTATCGCCGATCTAGAGGCGCTGCTGAAAAGCTAGCCTCGGCAAACGCCATCGAAGGGAGCACAATCATCATCGCCTGAGATTGCTTTCGCCACCGCCTTGGTGCATTTGCTCCATAAGGCTGGGAAACTGCCCCGATAGGCAGATATCTCGCCAGTAGCGCCCTACCTCTCCATGATCATGGACGAAGGAAGCGTATGCCTACGCAGGCAGTACACGTCATCAATCGCAACCAACCCGTGGCCGCCAAGGGTGCCGAGCGTGAGCGTGTTGCGTAGGAAGCCTGGGCTGACGTTCATGTCGACAGCAAGGCTCAGGATGAGAGGACGGAGCGTTTCAAGACAGCACAGCTCGCTTGCTTGGCCGAGCAGGAGGGGTGAGCCGAGCGATGTCTGACGGCACCCAGAAGCTCGTGATCCTCGCGGGCCTCTACTAACTCGCAATCAGCCGGCTGCTCGAGGCAGTCCCTGCGAGCGATAAGGCCAAGCGTATGTTCGTCCAGGACGTCCAACAACTCCTCGATGGCACGAACGAGGTCCAGCCGCATTCACCGGCCGCACAGACCTACGAGGCGCTGCTACGGCGGCTTGGTGCGGCTTCTCCCGACGCGACCGGCGGCTTGGGCGTGGTACCCACGCTAGAGCAGGGCCTACTCATATCGGGATCAAGCGAGTAGGCAGACACTGTTGCACACCCAGGAGCGGAACGAGCCCTGTGATGACGAGCGAACCCCAAGGCGGCGTCGCAGCGATCGTAGCGAGACACCGGGCCCTTGCGGATCTGCAGGTCCTGATTAACGAGGCATCGAACGGAAGCGCAAATGAGGTAGTGCTATCCGACGCTCTGGACGAATGGGCCCTCGGATGTACCAACGCTGCGCTCCAGCCTGCCTCTATCACCTGAAGCAATCCGGTCTCGTGACGGCGACCACGATTGATGGGCGGACAGTCGTGCGGATCGAGCGAGAGGGCCATGAGGTCGCGATCGGCAAGGCACGGACTGATAGGCTACAGCTCTTCAGCGTCGACTGCCCCTACTGACAGGCTCCACAAATTGGGGGAACCTCCGATGCAGGACGACGCCGAAGATCACTCGACGCTCAAGCGCCACTACGAGCGGCTGGCGGCCTTGTACGGCGATCTAATGCGCTTCCAAAGGGATACTCCAATGTCGGCGCTTACCCCTTTAATAGACGTAATTCAAGAACGTCCGATTAGCAGATGATGGCTTTTTAGGGCGCTGGTAGCATTTCGAGAGCGGTAGAGGGACGTATGACGGCACTGAATTTCAAGGGCAAAGAGTTTGTCTATAATCATCATCTGGCGGTACCCTTCCGCCCGCTTGTCCCTGAAGAAACCAAAGGCATTGGACCCGTTGCCCTCGACGGCAACCTCATCGTTCACGGTGACAATTTACACGCGCTTAAAGCGCTCCTGCCGCTTTATGCGGGAAAAGTGGACTGCATTTTCATCGACCCGCCTTACAACACCGGCAATGAGGGGTGGGCTTACAGTGATAACGTCAATGCTCCAATGATCCGGGAGTGGCTAGAATCGAATCCGATTGGTGTTGAAGACGGACTGCGTCATGACAAATGGTGCGCAATGATGTGGCCGCGAATTCGCTTGTTGCACGAAATGTTAAGTGACAACGGTAGCATCTGGATAACTCTTGACGACAACGAAGTCCATCACGCTCGTAGTATGCTCGACGAAATCTTCGGCGAAAATTCGTTCATCGGACAGCTTGCTTGGCAAAAGCGCACGTCTCGCGAAAATCGGGCTGTTCTTTCCCCGAGCTTCGATCACATTTTATTATATTCGAAGGCCTTAAAGGACACTTGGAAGCTGCGCCGCAACCTTCTAGCTCCGACTGAAGGTGGCTATGCTAACCCAGATAAAGATCCACGCGGTGATTGGGCATCCATTCCATTCACCGCCCAAGGTTTTCGTAAGGACCAAGTATATGAAATTACAACGCCAACCGGCATAAAGCATAGGCCGCCGAAAGGCCGCTGCTGGGGTGCTACAGAGCCGGAGTTTGAGCGGCTAAAGTCTGAGAATATGGTTTACTGGCCGAAGAAAGGCGATGGTAAGCCTAGAATCAAGCAGTTTCCGGAGAATGCGAAGGGT
This sequence comes from Methylobacterium goesingense, assembly GCF_022179225.1. GTDB lineage: Bacteria > Pseudomonadota > Alphaproteobacteria > Rhizobiales > Beijerinckiaceae > Methylobacterium > Methylobacterium goesingense. Next base: position 61,913 of record NZ_BPQL01000062.1, on the reverse strand, counting down.
CTCGTGCCGATGACATTTTGGTCGGCGAGCGAAGTTGGTACGACCGAGGAATCTAAAAAGAAACTACTCGAAATATTCAGCGATTATGAAGAATCTGATCTTGTTATACATGCACCAAAAACTATCGCTTTGATTGAGCGCATTATTGCGATTGCCACAAAGTCTGATTCAATCATTCTTGATTCCTTCGCAGGATCAGGAACGACCGCTCATGCTGTTCTGTCGGCGAATGAGCGAGACGGTGGAGAGCGTCGCTTCATTCTCGTGGAGATGGAAGATTATGCGGACAGACTAACCGCAGAACGCATGCGCCGCGTGATCCAAGGCTACGAATTCAAAGGTGTGCAAAAAACAGAATTGTTAAGACAATCGCTTTCATGGGCAAAAATAAAGAAATTTAACAAAATAATCCATAACATAGATACAATCGAAAATCTCCATGCACACGAATACGATTATGTAACAAAGGAAATTAGAGACGGCGATCTAATTGTAACTGGGGAAAAATCTTACATCGATCAGATGGAGGGTCTCGGTGGAAAATTTACTTATTGTACACTTGGTGATGCTGTCGAACTTGACAAGGTATTGAGCGGTGAAACATTACCGCCCTATGTTGGTCTTGGCGCAGCACTTTTCCACATGGCTACCAATTACGCGTTTGATCCTGCCGCGGTACGCGAAGACGATTTCTATCTCGGCGCGACGAAAAGCCAACACGTCTGGCTGATTTACAAGGCTGACCTCGACTGGCTAAAGTCGCCGGAGGCAGCGTTGACGTTGGCGCGCGCTAAGGCATTCGCCGCCTCAGATACAGACAAACACCACCTTGTCTTCGCCCCGGCGCGCTTCGTAAGCCAGAAGATGCTGGCGGAGCAAAACGTTCCTGTTGAATTCGTGCCGCTACCATTCGCGCTTTACCGGATGGATCGGAGCTGACGTCATGTTTCGCCAACTCGATTATCAGGACCGCGTCCTCTCAACGCTTGACATCTATTTTGACCTACTAAAGGAAAAAAAAACACGCGCCAATAAAGTGGCGGCGCTCGCCTCGCTAGACCCAGACCTCGGCCTCGCCATTCCGAATTTCGTTAAAGAAGCCTGGGAAGCGATGAAGGCCGCGGGCAAGCTGCCTGCTTCCCGAGGCGCTATTCCGTTTTCGCCACGCATGGACGGCTGCGAGCAACCCGTACCCAATGCCGTGTTGAAGGTGCCGACCGGCGGCGGCAAGACGTGGCTTGCAACCTCCGCCGTGTCACGCATGTTTGGTCGCTACCTCAACCGTAATACCGGCTTCGTCCTGTGGATTGTGCCGAACGAGGCGATTTATACGCAAACGCTAAAGCACTTTAAGGATCGCCAGCACCCCTATCGTCAGGCGCTCGAGCGCACAGCAGCCGGGCGCGTGAAGATCATGGAGAAAACCGACCGGCTCGATACACGGGACGTAGAAACCAATCTCTGCGTGATGCTGCTGATGCTGCAATCCGCAAACCGTGAGACGCAGGAATCCTTGAAGATGTTTCAGGATCGCGGCGATGTCTACGGTTTCTTTCCGCCCGAAGGCGAACAACAGGCACATCAGGCTGCCATCGATCGCACGCCGAACCTATCCGCCTACACGGGCATGTTTCCGATGGTGAAGGATTCGCTCGGGAATGCCCTTCGAATTATCCGGCCGGTGGTTGTGATGGACGAAGGCCACCGCGCCATTTCCGATCTGGCTTTTGCCACGCTCTACGGCTTTAACCCCTGTTTCGTTTTAGAGCTGACGGCCACGCCGCAAGATGTGCAACCGCGCGGTGGGCGTAATCCGCGCGACGGCCGCTATGCCAATGTGCTGGTGGAGGTAACGGGGCGCGAGCTGGACCGAGAAGGCATGATCAAGATGCCGCTTAACCTAAATCCCCGGCAGAGCAATGACTGGAAGGCAACGTTGAACGCGGCGCTTGCCCAGCTCAACGCGCTTGATACCGAAGCCCAGAAACTGCGGGCAGATACGGGCCGCTATATTCGCCCGATCATGCTGATCCAGGTCGAGCGCACAGGTGCCGATCAGCGCGAAAGCGGTCATATCCACGCTGAAGATGCGAAGGACTGGCTGCTGACGGCGGGGCTCGATCAAGCGGAAATCGCAATAAAAACAGCGCAGCAAAACGATCTCAATGATCCCGAAAATCAGGACCTTCTTTCGCCCACCAATCGGGTGCGGGCGATCATCACGAAACAGGCCCTACAAGAGGGCTGGGATTGCCCTTTTGCCTATGTGCTGTGCAGCCTTGCGGCCAGTGCCAATCTTAAGGCAATGACCCAACTTGTCGGTCGCATTCTTCGCCAGCCCGGCGCGCTCAAGACAGGCGTTGAGGCGCTCGACGAGTGCCACGTCATCACGCATCGCGCCGATACCGCCACGGTTGTTGGTGCCATTAGAGACGGCCTTGAACAGGATGGCCTCGGTGATTTGGTCCTGCGCGTGACTCAGGACGATAAGAGCGGGACCGGCAAGACGACCCGCACGATCAACCGTCGCACGGATTTCGCCTCGACGGAAATCTACCTTCCCAAGGTAATGGTAGTGGAAAGCGCCGATGTGCGCGAACTGGACTACGAGACGGATGTGCTCTCCGAGGTCGACTGGCGAGGCTTCGATCCGCAGGAGATTGCGAATCGGGTGCCCGAAAACGCACAGGCTGCGGAAAGCCAGCTTCAAAGGATCAGACTTGCTGAGGACGGCGACGAACTGTTCGTCGGCGAGACGGTAACCGCCAACGCGGAGGTCCTCGCCTTCGATCCAGCGCATGCCGTCCGGATGATCTCCGACATCCTGCCGAATCCCTTCGTTGGCCGCGAGATTGTCGGTGCGACGGTTGCGTCCCTGCGGGCAAGGGGCTTCGATGACGCGAAGCTCGGCCAACTCGCCAGTCTGATAGTGGAAGAGTTGCGCAAGGGGCTAGAAGCGGCGCGGAACGCTCGCGCCGAAATCGTTTTCAAGGCTAAGGTCGCGGCCGGAAGCTTCCAGTTCAGGTTGCGGCTCGATGGCCGCAACTGGCGGATGCCGTTTAGCATCGAGACTACGGAACCGCAGAAGGCCCGTCAGCTCCTTAACCGTGCGGGCGGCCCGCTCGAAAAGAGCCTGTTCGCGCCGGTTTATGAAAACGAGCTAAACAACGACGAACAGGACGTAGCAGTTTATCTCGACGGCGAAAAGACGTTGGCCTGGTGGCACCGCAATGTCGCGCGAACTCAGTATGGCATTCAGGGGTGGAGGAAGGCCAAAATCTATCCAGATTTCGTTTTTGCCGTACAGCGCGATGGTGAAGCGAAGCGGATCACGGTGCTGGAAACTAAGGGCGACCAGCTCGACAATCTCGACACGGCCTACAAGCGTCAGGCGCTGGCGTATCTCTCGGACCATTTCAAATGGGACGAGGCAACGGCAATTGGCGAGTTGGAACTGGTCAACAACGGCGAAACCGTGGAAGGTACTTTGATCCTGATGAGCGAATGGAAGGCGAAACTGCCCGCGTATCTCTGACGGCGCGGTATGGGGGGCGTCTGAGATTTGATGCGGCATCATCAATCTCAGGCAACCTTGCCCGTTTCCGGGCGGAGGCGGAGCGCATCAATGCCGATTGCGCCCAACTTCTTTTCGACAACCTAGCGCTCCTGCCAAGAGACGGTGTTGTGACCCTGATTCACCAAACTTGTCCGCGCTGAGCGTAAGTTTTTCGGGCATCCTGAATTCTGAAGGAGAGTGGATGCCATGCCTCGCAAACGCTTTACGAATGAGCAGATCGCCTTCGACCTGCGGCAGGCGGAGAATGGCGCCACGGTGGACGAGGTCTGTGCGGCGAGATGGACTGGGAGCTGATCAGGCCGGTGCTGCATATCAAGGTGCAGCTCCAGAATCAGTTTGCCACGATCTCAGACAGGATTATGTGCAAACTTCTGGCGGGGTTGGTCTGATTGGCTGCGACCCAAGGAGGTTTTTTGGCCAGCCGACATCCTTACAGCGATATTCGGCCCTACTTATAATCCCGGTTGTTAAATCGCTACAGAACTCTGCACAAGCGCGGGATCTAGCACCTTCCATTCTCGAATACTAATGTAAATAGGTGGAAAATTTTATGTTGTTTTATAGACACACTTCGAAACATAGGGGAGGGAGGAGTTGACAGAACTGAATAGTAAAATTCAAAATCGGTTAATTGATCGGAGTAAAATACCATGCGCGCAAGACTGGCAGCCATTATCGGAGGATTTCTCTCGATATGGCCGCTGACCATATCGACTGCTATTTCTGCTTGCAGGCCAGGGTGCCCGGCTGGAATGTGCAGTGGAGGGTTTTGCGGCCCGAGAAAATCAATAGATGGGAAATTCACTTTTATTGTCAAAAACATGAAAGAAAAAGATTTTTACGCTGTGATTAACCGCATACAATCATCGCGTCGAACAATCCCCGGAACTTGAGTCGGTATATACAGTTCTGGAAAAAGATAATGAAATATTTTCTGTTGCTGATTTTAGCTTTGACATTGTCAGGTTGCGGCATCACGGTGCCACAATTAAATGAACAGTGGGAAGCCGCTATTCTAGGAGACAAGCTCGCGGAGAATGTTAAAGCAAGCATATACTGCGAATTTCGTCACGCAGTGGCCGATCTGGGATCGAATAGAATACCGTATTTGGGTAGAGATGTTGATCTGGTGCCTGATAACTGGGGAGCACAGATCACCATAACCCTACAGGTTGATGAGAATACTGCTGTAAGTCCGAGCCTGACCCTGAATCACACTCTTCCTGGCGCGATAGCAACCTTTCCGAATCGGCCATCGGTGCCTGTGCCGCAATCATTCAATTTGCCCTTTTCTGCGAGAGTCTCATCGCAAGCGACCCGTATTGACAAGTATGACACATTCTACATTCTGAAAAACTTCAAGAAACCAGTTGAGGAATACGAAAGTTGTGCGAAGAGGCCTAGTGTTACTGGCGATGGCTATAACGATGACATTGATCGAAGCGGTACTACCTTATTGTATCGGGACTTAGGCATCGCTTCATGGATGAAAGGAGCTTTCGCAGCTGCCGGATCATTCCCTAGTTCCGACCTGCCAAAAAATAATCCATTGAAATCTACAGCAATGTCATATGACATCAGATTTGTCGTAATCACTGATGGATCGATTAATCCAACCTGGCGTCTGATTGGCGTTTCAACTGGGACTGGCTCTTTACCACTTTTGGCTTCTGGACGAACTCGTACGCACCAAATGCTTTTGACGATCGGTCCGACAGAACCGGGACGTTCGAAAGAATTGACTGCTGCCAGGTCTCCTTCCCAAGCAACGGCGAATCTTCACCTAACTGGTCAGATCCAGCAAGCAATCGCAAGCGGATTCACATCGGCGCTTACTCCATAACTCGCAGAAACCGTGCGCGGCTTACTCTATTAGGTGTTCTCCTCTGATCTCGCACGTAACTGCGGAACGGCACCACTTCCACGCGTGGAGCTTTTTTAGCTGATCATGCGCAAGGTTGCCGAAGCAAGCTGATCCTTTGACGTTCATGTCGGCATATGTCGTCACTGCCGGCTTTATAGTCCGCTCGGTAAATCATTGAGCGCGTACCAGCTGTGAACGAGGATCATGACGGCCGCGGCATAGAGGAAGGCTTAAGCCGAGGCGAGGGTTGCTTACGGATCCTTCCAGAGGCGGCGCTTGCGGTTGATCCAACCGAAGAAGCATTCGACAAGCCACCTTTGTGAGGGCACTGCGAAACGACCTGGCTCTGAAGCTTGCGCACGATGTGGACGGTGATGATCGAGGCGGTCGTAGGTTTGTCACCGGCATAGCCTGCGTCGGCGAAGGCCTTGGCGATGAACGGGACGGTCCGACGCGACAGACGCAACACTGGCCCGGTTCCAGCCCGGTCCTAGATGTTGGCCGGCTGCGGATCGAGAACGAGCGCGCGTCCGTCCGTCCCTACCAACGAGCGCCTAACGCTTACGCCCTTTGATCTTCTTGCCGGCGTCGTAGCCGCACGGCCCACCGCTCTCGGTGGTCATGACGCTCTGACTATCGAGCACCGCAGCGGTAAGTGATACTTCTCGTCCGACACGCTCGCGATCGGCCATGACAAGGTCGTGGTTCATGCCAGCAACAAGCCTGCGTCGCGCTAGCGGCTGGAGTAACCGAACGTGATTGAACGCGGCGGCAGGTCCTTCGGGATAACGGTCACAAAGCCGACAGGCAAGGACTTCGCTATGACGCTTTCTGATGACCCAAGCCTGTGGTGATCCGACATCGACCCAAAGAATGTTATCGAATTGCCGTCCGATCGCATCCATCAACGTCTGAGCCGATCCACGCCTTGCGTTGGGGTAAATGTTGGGGTGGAAAGTCAGAAACCTAAAAATAACTGCATGTTTTCAATAACTTAGCGACGGAATTTGGCGGAAGGGGTGGGATTCGAACCCACGGTGGGCTTGCACCCACGGCGGTTTTCAAGACCGCTGCCTTAAACCACTCGGCCACCCTTCCAAGCCCTTGCAGAAGCTAGAGATTTTGCCTCTGCCGAAGCACCGGGAAATGGCCCGTTGCTACCGGTTTGCTACCCAATCAACCGGCAACCCTGTCTATGGCCGCCCGCATGGCGGCGTCAACCTTCGCGGCCGCGTCCTCCTGCATCCCCGGCATCACGTGGGAGTACAAATCGAGGGTGATGCCGATGCTCGAGTGACCCAAGCGCTCCTGCGCGATCTTGGGATGAATGCCACTCGAGAGCAGCTGTGTCGCATGGCTGTGTCTCAGATCGTGGAAGCGGATCCGAGGCAGGGTACTCGACTGGGCCAGGATGCGTGTGAACTCGTGGGTCAGGCTGTTCGGCTGCACCGGCATCCCGTCAGCTTGTGCAAAGACATGGTCATCATCCGAAAGGCGGACGCCGAGCTTCAGAAGCTCCTCGGCTTGTCGGACGCGCTGACGGCGAAGCTCGTCAACGACAATCGAGGGGAGCGCAACTCGCCGAGACCGTCCGCTCTTCGTCTCCTTCGCCCGAGTGCCGCGATGGGTCTGCTCGGTACTCTCGACAATCGCAAGTTGCCCAGCTGCGAAATCGACTGCCCTCCAGCGCAGCGCGGTCACCTCTCCGCGGCGCAAGCCACAGAGCGCACCCAGCAGGACCGGCGTGAACATCCGCGTCGGCCGGAAGTGGGCGAGCAACTGAGCCGTCTCATGGGCGTCCAGCGCCCGCATCTTCGTCTTCTCGACCTTCGGCCCTCCGACCGCGTCGGCGGGGTTGCGTCCGAGGATCCGCCACTTCACGGCTTGGCTCAGCGCCTGACGCAGGATGCGGTGCATGTGGTGGACGGTGCGGGGCGAAAGCCCACCAGACCCATCGCGCCGACCGCTCACGAGAGCCTTGGAGTACGCGGCCGAAATCTGCTCTGGGCGCAGCTTCGTGAGGGCCACGTTACCCAGGAGAGGAGCGATGTTCTTCCGGGCCAACTCAGTATAGCGCTCGTGGCTGCGCGGAGAGACCTGCGAACGCATGTGGTCGAGCCACCGCTCAAGGAACTTGGCCAGGGTCTCTTTGCCCGGCTCGACGTAGTCGCCACCCTGCATCTCGGTGATGAGGCGGGCACACTCCTTCTGAGCCTCCCGCTTTGTGCCGGCGAACGAATGCCACTTCCGTCGGCGCTTCCCAGTTTCCTGATCAGGAGAGTCGAGAATGATAGCCCAGCGGCCGGGCGAACGTTCGCGAATATGACCCTTCATGACAAATCTCCCGTGGAAGGGGCTGAGCTTAAATCAGTCTTCGTCCGTCACGATGATTTCGACCGGCGGACGCGGAGGGGCGAGGCCGCCGAGAGCAGCAAAATATTGGACCTGTTCTTCGGGGGGCATCTTATTGAGGTCACCGCGCGGAAAGTTGCGGCGGTTCTTCAAAACACGATCGCGATAGTTCCTGATCAGCTCACAGGTCGTGCCACAAAATAGCGAATAAGTTTCGTCGTCATCAATCCAGGTTTTATCTTTCCAATCCTGTATGTGCGTGAGGCTGCTCGCCATTGCACGAGCAATTCGAAATATGTCTTCGCCCAAATCGGCTTGTATTTGCTCGGCTCTCGCGAGCGATAACTCAAGTCTATGCTCAATTTCCTCGCTTACCGATCTTCCAGAAGCCTCAGCGGAAATTCTGATCTGTTCTCGCAGTTCATCACGGGCGCGAAACGTTAGGTTGTTTCTCTTGCGCTCCTCAGGTGGCTTTGGCTGCCCGCCACGCTTCCGACCTTCGCTGGATGCCATTCCGGTTCCCTCAATCCATTCAATGCACGAAGTTTCACATGCAATGGTCTTGACTGCAAGGCCGTCCCATCCCATTCATTCGATGCACGAGAATTGAAGTGCAACGGAGGTTCCTACGATGTCAGATGGTCAGTTGCAGCGCCGGACGATCAGCATTGAGGAGGCCGCTCGGCAGCTCGGCAGCTCGGCCTTAGCCGAAATTCTGCCTACCAAGCAGCAGGGCGGGGAGAGATCCCAACCATTCGGATCGGCCGACGGATGCTGGTGCCGCTGGTCGCCTTTGAGCGACTTCTCAACCAGTCGGTGGCCATGCGGCAGGAGGGGGCCTAAGCCATGAAAAAACCCGCGCATCGCGGGGCGACGGCGGGTCTCTCAAATGCGTTCCTGGCAGTTCGCGACGAGAGAACTAACGCAGATCGTCCGACCCTCCAAGCCCGACACGTTGCTAATCGCTTCGGTGTCTCTGCAACTCATGCGGCGGTGATCGCAGAACTGGCTTTTTCCTCCGCCGGCACCTGGAGGGAGCGTCAATGACGGCTCCTGATCCCAAGCTTGCCAAGCTCTTGGCCGACCTCGACGCAGCTCGAGTTGCACTGAGTGCCCACCTTCTCGGCGCTTCACCCCATCCCCTCTGCCCCAACGAGGGCAACTTAGTCCCACTGAAAATCGCTGCGATGGTTTGGGGCATCAGCCAGGATGCAGCACTTCGCCGGGCTCGTCGCAGCCACGGAGTGAAGCGGTTCGGCCGCTGGTATTTCCCCGAGGCGGTCGTCTATCCGGCCAGAGAAGGGGGCGTGATTTGAGCGATCTCCGCACCATCGCCACTGTCCGCAAGAACAACTCGCAGGAGATCCGGGTCAGCGTCGCCATCCACGATGGCTACACACTGGTCGACATGCGGGTGTTCTCGGCGCCCACAACCAACCGTGGCGAGCCCGTGCCGACGAAGGCCGGCATCTGCGTCACCCGGGCCAAGCTGCCCGAGCTCATTCTGGCCCTGCAGGCCGCAGAGCGAGAGGTGACGCGATGACGGGCTCCACCATGGCGCCCGACGTGGTGCCCCCGACCGCCTTCGACAGCGAGCAGGCCCTGCTCGGTGCCATCCTACACAACAACGATGCCCTCGACCGTGCCCGCGATCACGTGCAGCCCGGCGACTTCTTCGAGCCGCTGCACCGGCACATCTTCGAGGTGATGATTCAGCGCCGGGATGCCGGCGAGGCCATCGACTTCGGGCTGATGAAAGCCGTCCTCGGCAACGCCGACCTCGGCGGCCAAACCGTCGGCGGATACCTCGCCAAGCTGGTCTCGGAGGCGATCACCGTCAGCGGCGCGGCGAGCTATGCCCGGCTAATCGCTCAGGCTGCGCGGATGCGGCGAGTGCTGGAGACCTCCCAGGCCGCGGTCGCAGCCATGACGGACGGATCGGTGCGAAGCCCGGCCGAATACGCCGCCTACATGATCGAGGCGCTGGACGAGGTCGCCAGCGCCGGTCTCAGCGAGAGTGCTAGGCGCGTCACTCTCGGCCAGGGCGTCGCCAGTGTGCTGGCCCGGGTGGATCAGACCCGGATGGGCAAGGGCATCATCGGTGTGCCCTATGGTGTGCCGAAGCTCGACACCTCGACCCTCGGCATGCGCTCCGGCCAGTTCGTCGTGCTCGCCGGCCGGCCCGCCATGGGGAAGACCACGGTCGCCATCCACATCGCTCTGACGGCCACGCGCCGGAATGGCGCTGTTGGCCTGATCTCGCTTGAGATGAACGCCGAGGAGTTGTCCGAGCGGGTGCTCTCGGCCGTGGCCTACAATCCGCGTGAATGGGACCAGATCACCTACCGAGCCATCGCCGAGGCGCGCGGACTGTCTGACGCGGCCATGGCCCGGCTACGCGACGCCACCGAGGCCTGCGCCGACATTCCGCTCTGGATCGAGCAGCAGACAGGCCTGACCCTCTCACAGATCTCGGCACGTGCCCGACAGATGAAGCTGAAGGCCGAGCGGATGGGCATCCCGTTCGCAGCTCTCATCATCGACCACATCGGCCTTATCCGACCGTCCAAGCGGTACTCCGGCAACCGGGTGCAGGAGATGACCGAGATCAGCTCCGGCCTGAAGGGGCTGGCGAAAGAGCTCGGCATTCCGGTGCTCGGCCTGTCGCAGCTCAACCGCGAGGTGGAGAAGCGCCAGGACAAGCGCCCCATCCTCTCGGACCTGCGCGAGAGCGGATCAATCGAGCAGGATGCCGACGTCGTGCTCGGGCTGTACCGCGACGCCTACTACCTCGAGCACAAGGCCGATCGCAGCGACGTCGAGGAGGATCGGCTCGCTCGTTGCCTGAACACGCTTGAGATCGAGATCCTGAAGCAGCGCTCTGGGCCCACCATCCGGATCGAGTGCTTCTGCGACATCGCCTGCAACGTCCTGGCGGAGGCGCGCTGATGGTCGGCTTCTACAAGCACGACATCCCCGCCTGGATGGATGGCACGGAGAAGCTGAGCGACAGCGCCTACCGCGCCTATCACGTCGTCGTTCAGCTCATCATGCTGAACGAAGGGCCGATCGCGCTGAACGAGCGTGGCCTATCGGGCCGCTGCAACATGACCGTGAAGGCATTCGGACGGGCGCTCGCCGAACTAATCGCAGCCGACAAAGTCACCGTAGAGGACGGGCGCATCCACAATGCCCGGGCGGGCCGAGAGCTCGAATCCGTCATGAAAAACCGGGAAAATGCTGGGAAAGGCGGAAAAACCCGAGCAATCCGCGCAGAAACTCAGAAAAACGGCACGGGTCAAACGCCTAACTCATTGAAATCAAACGATGTAGCTCAAGCGCCGCTTGAAACCATTCCAAGCCTAAAAGAGAAGAGAAGAGGAGACTCCCCTATAGTCCCCAAGGGGACGCAGCCAGATCGGTTCGAGGAGTTCAGGGCAGCCTACCCGCCGCGGAACGTGCGCTTCCAGGCAACGACGGCCCGGAAACGATGGCTGGAAGCGCTGAAGCGCGGCGCAGACCCAGGGCAGATCATAGCCGGTGCTAAATCTTATGCTGCCGAGCAGCATCGGATCGGCAAGGCTGGCACCGAGTTCGTAAAAACCGCCGAGGTCTGGCTCCGGAACCAGCTCTGGAACGACTACCAGCCCGAGCCGGTCACCGCCGAGGGTAAGCTGGCCGGGCCGGACAGCTATCTCGCCAGCCTGTCCGACGACGACTGGCGCGGCCACCTCCGCCGCTGGCGGAGCACCGGCGGGCAGTGGACCCTGGCCAATCGCACCAAGCCGCCGGACGATCCCGCAACCAAGGTTCCCGCGCATCTGCTGGCTGAGTTGGGCAACGTAGCGCTGTTGGCGAGGACAGGCTGATGCACGGCCCTCAAAACTCAGGCGTCCGTCGCCCGGCTGAACTTTCAGCCCAATGGCATCAGGGGTTTACCGCCGGGAAGCCGGCTGTCCAGAACTGGGGACCGGCAATCTGCGCTCCCCGTTTCGGGGGAGCTCACCTATTGGTTCACCCGGTGCGGGGTTTCAACCGGATTGGGTGGAAACCTCCGGTTCGACAGGTTTTTGCCGAACCTGGCGTAAACCCCCGGGCCAGGCTGTTGGCAGCAGAACGCAAAATTGCGTTGTGCAAATCCAGTAGCTTAGTGGATTTCAGGCTGCCTTCGGATCAGCGCCAGACCGTAGGGTGCCGCGATGAGTAGGCGCCTCCTGGATCGCGACCGCTTCGCGAAATGTCGAGCGCTAATGGACCGCGGCGCCACTGCTGGCGAGCGGGCCGCCGGAGAAGCCGCAGCTTCACGAGTCGCCGCGGCGGCTGGGCTGAGCTTATCTGAGGCGATCAGCCTGTTGGATGCTGCCGGACCACACTTCGATCCCGGTGCCGCACCCCGGGCTGATCGTGCTCAAGGATCTCACACACGCCCAACCTACGCCTGGGAGCAGCCAAAGCAGAAGGCCGGGCCCATCACGGTCGAGGAATTGTTGAGGCAGAAGGAGGCCAATGCTGCTTGGAAAAAGGCAGCCGCCGCGCGTCAGGCAAAGCGCGCTCCCAGTAGGGACAAGCACCATGAGCGCTGGGCCAAAGAGGCTCGCGAGGCTCAGGCTATTCGGGATCGTGAATGGGCCGAACGGCGTAAGCATCGTGAGGAGGCGCAGTCATGACTGCCGCTGCGACCAAGGCCCAGCTGGAAGTCGGGGCAGGCTACCACCTCGATCAGTGTGCGCTGGTACCTCCAGCGGCTTCGGCAGCATCAAGTAGCTCCTCGCCGCTCATCCAGAGAACGCCTGCCTCCGAACGGATGGCGTTTGCTTTGAGGCCCATGCCGATCTTCGTCTTCGCGGCATCGAGTGCCTTTTCGGAGCTATCGTGCTCCTCATGGTTCCACTGTCCGCTCACCTCGTTGGTGCTGTCGCCCCATTCCAAAATCCACATCGAACTCTCCTCTTCAAAGAAGAAAGGAACTGGAGGGCCATTATGTTTCCAGCCCGCGAAATGGTTTGATGCTCCTCGGCAGAACTAGCGCATATTGAACGTGAAAAGGCGGGACTGCGCCCCGCCTTTCACTGCCTTAACCAGATATGGACTTAGTAGGCAGCGCCACGCGGCGCGAAGCCATCCTGATAGGCTGCCTCACCGTTCCGATTGATATTGCTGTAGCGGCCGGCGCGATCACCACGACGCGGGGCAACAGTGCCAGTCACGATGTCATCGGCTGCGCCAACCGTACCACCAACTACACCGCCTACAACTCCGGTCACGCCACCGACGACGTTACCAACGCCACCCAGAAGGCCACCCTGCGACCGGGGCGGGTCGATGTGAGCGCCCCACACATTGAGGGTGCCATCGCGATTGTAGCTGGCGCTATCCGAATTGAAGTCCTGAGCGAAGCTCGGGGACGCGGCAAAGCCGATGGCGAGTGCAAGGCCAGCGACAATCTTGGAAACGTTCTTCATGGTAGGTCCTTTCGTGACTCACTCGATCAGGCAGCGAATAGGCAGCCCGAAATTCAAGTGAATGATTGCTGTTGGACCTTAGCTCGTGCGCTTCTGCTGACATGCAACCCGATATGTGCATCAGGTCGCGGGCGTATATTTCAAGTCGCGTGGCAGCGTGTCGATATATTGCGGTGCGACATTGTGGGTGCCTAGGATACCGCAAATCTATCAGTGGGTTCCAGTTCGGACGGCGAACTTGCTGCTGCAGTGCGGCAAGGCACGTATGCGCTCAGATCAAACATTCTCCGCAGCGCGACGGGAAATTTTCGGCGCTACTTTCGAACGCCGCAGCGAATTCGACTGGTTCCCGCCGCTTACCGAAGCGCGGTTTGCGACCAGGGGAATGCCAGATGCGACCAGATGACTAAGCGATGAGCGGCCATCACCATCTCGGCCATGAACTCCGAGATCAGCCTTCTCGATCGCCTCAATGTAGCTGTCACCAGCGACATCGCTGAAGCGGTTCGCCAGACCGCAGCGGCCCGTGGCCTCACCGTCGCTGACTACGTCCGTGGATCGGTCCAAGCCCGACTGATGCTCGACGGGGCTCGCTTCAATCGCCTTCCGAACCTTCAGCGCCTCGCCGCTCGCGCGAGCCGCTTCCGCACGCTCTGATCGGAAATCACCATGCCGAAATCCAAGGCCTTTGCCATGAGCACCATCGAGACCGAACTCGCCAACCTCCTCACCACCCGCACCAATCTGCAGGCCCGGCAGGCCGCCCAGGCCGTCGAAGTCGAGCAGGCCGTCGCCACCCGCCGCCGGCTGCTGATCGAGGGCGGTGATGCTGCCGCGATTGCCGAGGCCGAGCGCGCCTGCCGGGAAATCGAGGGAACGGCCTACGGCATCACCGATGCCCTCTCCGAGATCGAGCGCTGCATCACCGAGGCGGAAGCCCGGATCGAGGCAGCCCGGGTCGATGCCGAGCGGGAGCGCGTCGCCGGTGGCCTGGAGCAGAACGCCAGCGAGATCGAGGCCGCAGCCGCCAGCCTGACCAAGACCCTGGCCGCCGTCGCCAAGGCGCACGGCATGCTCGCCATCACCATCAGCGGCGCGGCCGCCGGCCAGTACGATCCCGCATACGGTACCGCCAGCCCGGTCGACATCGCCAACGCCCTCGTCCTGCAAGGCCTCGTCCATGCGATGCCCGGACTGGAGGTCCACGCCGAGATCAATCCATGGTCGCTCTACAGCCTGCGCCAGCCCGTGGAGGGTACGGACCCGGCCGCAACCGCTAGCGGCTTCGGTCAGCGTCTGCGTGAGATCGCCGGGAGCATCCGCAGGCAGGAGATCGGACAGGATCTGCCGGTCCACCACGATGCTCTGCCCGACTTCACTCCGGCCAGCGACGAGATGCAGGTCTTCGTGATCTCGCCCTTCCAGTACATCGGCGCCGACCGCGTTCCCACGATGGTCACCTCGCCGAGCACCCACCTTCCGCGTCCCGTCGCCCAGCGTGCAATCGAGCTGGGCGTCGCCACCGACTATCAGTCTCGGGAATGGCAGGCTGCCCACCAGGATGCCGGCCTCCACGCGTCCGTTCGCGGAAGTGTCGGCTGGGACGACTGCGTCGACATCGAGTTCGATCTGGCTGCTTGGCGGCGAGCGGAGACCGAGCGTCAGCGCAGCACCTGGCTCACCGACCAGCGTCAGGCCGCCTGATCCGAGATCGCCGGGAGTTCGTCTCCTTCGCCCGGCGTAGGCACCCGCGGCGGCGAACCTGGCTCCGGCCAGGACCGCGGGTGCCACCCATCACCGAGTACGGGATCCGCAGATGCCCATCCGCGCCGAAGCCGAGTACCGCAGCGCTCTCTCCCGTCTCGACGGCGAGAAGGCCATCATGCGCAGCCGGTCCTTCACCGACGACGAGCAGCGCGACTTCGATGCGCTGACGGCCGAGATCGCGGCCTACGAGAAGGGGCGCTCGCCCTCGTCCGGCGGTGCGCCGTCGACTACGCTACCGCCCAGGTCCCCCATGCCCCAGGCGGCAGCATCCCATCCTGTCGACCCGACCGCCAGCATGCGCCGAGAGCTCGAGCGCCAGGGCTTGGCCCAGCATCAGGCTCGCACCGCCTCCATGTCGACGACGAGCATGCAGCGTGAGCTGAAGCGGGCGGGCTTGACCCCGTCGGCCCGAGGGTGAGTCCCCCCGTCCAGATCGTCAGGGACCCTGGGCCCTCAAACCCTATACGGGTGGTCGGGGCCCCCAATGTTCCTAGCGCCAGGGTCCGAAACTGATGCAACAAACGCTGTCCGATCCCCTTATCACCATCTCCGCTGCAGCAGCTCGCCTCGGCATCAACCGCAGCACGTTGTCCCGCCAGATCAAGACCGGCGCGGTGCGGGCCTACGGGCAAAAGGTCAGGTTTTCCGAGGTCTTAGCGGATCGGGCCGCCAACATCGATCTGACCCGTTCAGGCCGTCGGGACGGGGTCACCGAGGTCGAAGCCGAGGCCCGTGCATCACGTGTTGCATCACCACCTGATGCAACGGTTGATGCAACAGCCGACCCGGAAGACGAGGCCCTGCTCGATTACGTGATCGTCGACGGGCAGGCCATGCCCTTCGCCAAGGCACGAGCCCTCAAAGAGACCTACCTAGCTCGCCTCCGGAAGCTTGAATTCGACGAGAAGGCAGGCGCGTTGGTCGACCGAGCTGCAGCCGAGAAGCTCTTCTTCGACACCGCCCGCGAGTACCGCGACGCCTGGCAGTCCTGGCCGGCACGCATCGCCATCATGATGGCCGACGAACTCAAGGTGGATGCCCGAGCCCTCACCACCGTCCTCAACGCGCACGTCAGGCAGCACCTCGCCGAGATGGGTAAACCCGAGGCTGGCCCCCTTCAATCGGGAGCGCAAAGCAGGTGAGCGCTGTCAACATTATCCGGGCTCGTGACGCAGTCCACATGCTGACGGACGGCGCGGCCTTCGACGGAGGCAAGCTGGCCTTCACGGTGGCGAAGGTCTGGCCCGTGCCACACCTGAACGCGGCAATCGCGATGTCGGGGCCTTGGCTACAGGCCCCGATGCTGTTTGCGGACCTGACGCTCGCTGCCACCACCTTCAGGTAGGCCCGCCCAATGCAGCGGACATTTTTGCAGCTTGGGTCGAGGTTCGGTTCCGGCCCGCCTAAGGTGCCGGTACCTGCGGCGGCTTAGAGGCGGAGGCTTTCTCCTCGATCTTGACCGCATTTGCGTACATGTCGGACTCGAGGATGCGCTTCCCGTAGCGGATCGGCCGCCGATCGGCTCTCCTGATCGGGGATGTCCAGTTCAACCCCCCGCGCGCGCCGCAGAACGCCATGCGGCATTGGTCGCCGCTATCTTGGACCTCCAACCCTTTGGGCGTGAAGGAGATGGTCATGCTGCAGGAGTTGCCGTCGACGACGGCCACGTACTTGAGGCCCAAGCGCGTCGTCAGCGCGATGCCGGTCGCGTCGCAGACGTGGCCCTTCGCAAATCGCATGTAGAGCCTGAAATACGCTTTGTCCTTTGTCTTCCCGTACGGGACGATTTCCAGAATATCCTCGTTCCGGAAAGTCCGCCCCTCCTCGGTCGTCGGGGCCTGCAGATGCTTGTAGACGCCTGCCAGCGAAGCGGCGTCAGGGCCCGCCGAAGCCGGCGGAGAGAAGGTGGCGAACAGAGATGCGATCACAGCTGCCGAGACGGCGCGGGTCCGGACTGGTGACATCGGTCAGATGTCGCCACCGACGTCGAAAACGAGCTTGGAATGACCGCTTGACGATGTCAGCTTGTCGACCTCGCAGGAGCCCTCCTTGCGCCTCGGTGCTGGTCCGGTAAGCACCATCCGTCCATCGACGAAGGTGGCCGGTTTCGGATAGCGCCCCTTCACGGGATAGGGCGCCGGCGGGCAACCGAGCTTGAACGCGAAGGCAGTTCCCTCGACCGTGCCGTCCTTATGAAAGTCGCCGCGGAAGAGGACGTCCCCGGGCTTCACTGCCTTGGCGATCGACGCCTTCGGTTTGTCATAGCGAATCTCGCCGTAGCCCTCGTCTACGAGCATGTCGCTGCCGTTGTGGTACCACGTGTAGCCGTCGAACGGCTTGCCGTTGTTGCCAAGGGCCTTCCCGGCCGGCGCGGCGCTCGCAACCGTCGGCGACGTCGCCTTCGGCGCTTGACCGTGGACGACGACCGGCGTGCCGGACGCGCAGCGCTTGTCCGACATTTCCAGAACGCCCTTTTTCACGACGACGCCTCCGTCGACGTCGGGCTCCTCGATGTGAAATTCGCCGACCGTCTTGGTCCTGCCTTCGAACGCGCCCTGCGCCAGGGCAGCCGGGCCGGCCCCCGTAAAGGTCTCGGCCTTGCCTGTCTTCGGGTCCCGCATTTCGCAGAGCACGTCGCCCTTCCACTCTGCCAACCCGTTGGTTTGCACGCCGCCATCGTGGGTCATGGTGAGGAGGGTGCGGTGTTCTCGTCCGTTGCGCGTCTCGCGCGTCTCTGCCGTAAAGCGGTCATGGATCGGCCCGGCGTGGACGGAGCTGACGAGGGCGATTGTTGCGACGATAGCGAGCGAACTGACCTTCATTCGGGTACTTTTCCCAGTGCTCGTGAACAATGGATTTCGCACTCGTCGGCAATTTTCGCAAAGGTACTGTGTTGCGGCCGTAATCCGTGGCGGCTTAGTGCGAGGGTTAAGCACCGCTTTCCAGTCCCGCGTTGGACGGCTGCAAAACATGTATCCAACAACTTAACACCGGCAGTACACTATCGGACGGGCTCTTAGGGGGCAGGCAACATCTTGCTGGCACCTTCACTATGGCACGAAGAGGGAACCCGGCCTGTGAGCAACAGACATCAAGAACAAATGACCGCCTCGGTGGGATCGGCCATGGGCCTGATGTTCGCCGCGGGACCGGGGCCGTTCCTCGCGCTCTGCGTTCTCATCACCCTAGGGGCGCTGGGGCTTCAGGCGTTCGCCCATCCCGGTCCGGTGTTTTTCGGCGCCTGCATGCTCATTCTCCCCTTCGTCGCCTGGCGCGTCGGACGGGTACGGGCCCTTGGGGGCGGCCTTGACAGCAAGCGGCTTCTAATCGCCGGCGGCCTCTTGTTTGGGGCTTTCATGGCCTACCAAGTCCAATGGGGCACCCTGGGTGGGGTCATCCACGAGAGCCAGGCCGAGAGCTGCCGCTTCTATCACCTTGGCGAATACGGGCCCACGAGCCGTGGCACGTCGTGGTTCCTCGGATGCATGGATCACCTCAGTAAGGACGAAATTCGCCAGGGCTGCACGCGGCTCATGTATGGGACCGAAAGCAGGACCTGGAAGCTGCGTCTGGCCTGCTGAATTTCGCACCATCGGTGATCGGAGGAATGAAGCTCCCCGAGCACAGACGGGTCTGCGTCGAAGACCGATAGGACCGTCGTCGAACACCCGGGTCAGGGCGCGCCAGCGGGTACGCCGATGGCGGCTACGTGCGGCCGGCGCCTTGCCGCTCGCGGCCTTCAACGCCGCCTCCTCGGTCGATGCCATGCCCAGTGTCGTCGTGAACAACAACGGCGCTCCAGTGCAGGTCCAGTCAGCGCAGATGGCCACGGATGGCCAGGGCAACCGCCGCCTGGAGATGACCCTCGGCGACATGGTGGCGACGGGGGCGAAGACGCCGCAGGGCTGGCAGGCAGTAGGCCGTCAGAAGCTCGTTTCCACATAGCGCAATCTGAAGGCGGTAGCTTGGTTGCCACCGCCTTTTGAGACCTCACTCGGCAGCAGCAGCCTTGCGCGGCCGTCCAGCGCGCTTCGGCGTCACCTGTGTGGCCGCTTCCGAGACCGTCTTTTCCAACTCAGCAGCCATCGCCGCAGCCTTGGTCTGACCCTTCCGATTGTTGCCCAGCCCCAGAGATCGTGCGAGCTCGGAACGCTGCGCCGAGTAGCTTGCAGATGTCATCGGGTAGTCAACGGGTAAGCCGTGCTTCTCCCGATAAGCCTCAGGGGAGAGACCGCGCAGCGTCAGGTGCCGCTTCAGCGCTTTGTAGGGCTTGCCATCCTCAAAGCTGATCAGCGCGTCAGGCGTGATCGACTTCTTAATCTGAGCTGGCGTCGCCTTCTCCACTCCGTCATTCGCCTGTTCAGATGCTCCACCGGTAGAAAGGCCGCTGAGAGCGGCATGCACGGAGGCGAGTAGATTGGCCAGCTCGCTCGGGGGGACGTTGTTGTTGGAAACGTAGGCTGACACGATATCGGCGGTTAGCTCGATATGATCGATTGGCGTGTTCGGGGTAACTTCGTCCATCTGGTGATTTCCTTCCGGTAAAGCGGTCTCCTTTTAAGACGCGCCGTCACCAGATTATCAAGCTCTGATCTCGACGATCTTTCTCGAGTAAGGGCTTGCCCACGATCTGGCGTAGAAATTTCCGAGATACGCTCTCGATAGATCATAATTCGCAACGACAGCACTCTCGTTGTTTCTGCCCATACCCGCCTCGCTTGGAACCGGCAGTCGTTTTTCCTCTTCACCTAAAGTTAGGACGAGGAAGGAACGCGCTGTGAGTTCGAGCGAGAAGACGACATTGGGCGTGCTCAACATTCCGCCGAAGGGGAAATCCTTGGTCGAGCCGCGGGTCAGCGACGATCCGGCAGAGGCTGGCCCAACCTCACCAGGTCGCGTGGAGCCTTCCAAGGACCAAGGCCCGGAAACGGGGGGATACGACGACCACTCGCCAAGCCGGCACCCGACCAATAAGAAGGGCGGCTACGGAGCAGGCTGAGGGCTGGTCATGACAGATGCCGATCATGGCCAATGGCGAGCCGCCGGCCTCAAAGCTGGCGAGCTCTATGGCGAGGACCTAGCTACCCTCGTACAAGGTAAGAGCGTCGGCGACGCTCAGGTCCAGAACCTCATCGAGCTACTGGGCGTCAATCTACAAGGCAAGGCGAAGCGCCTTCGGGAGATGGAGATCCCGGAGGAGCTCATTGAGGAATACACCCGGGCGGCCGTGGAGAGCGTAATGCTGCGGATGCACGCTCTACACACCGCTACTGATGGTGAAGCGGAATCGCGCCGGTAACGACGGCCCCCGCTTGAGGCAGCGCAAGGGCGACGCCACGAAGAACGACGGGTTCTATGATCTTGGGAACTCGGCGGCACAGCCGGAGGCGGCGACCGGAGGCGACCACGACCGAAATGAAGGCTTTCAAGCAAAGCAATAGAGCCGAATATCTCGCAAGGCGTATTAGGGTTGAAAATTGGCCGAGCTTACCGGCGGGAGCTATGCCTATCTCGGATGCGATTTGAGAAATACGTTCCCTTTGAAGCAGCGTTGCAGAGTCCAATGAAGATACTCTCTGGCACTGAATAGTAATTGTAAGGGCCGCCCGACTCGACAAACCAGATTTGGAGCGTTGAGCTTGGCGCATCATATTCTGCGCGTTGGATAGCAGACGAATTAAAGAAAGGCATGGGTCGGTCTCACCACTGCGTCATGGTAAGATACCGACCGTTTGGCTGTTGTCGATGGCGCCTGTAACCAACATCAAGATCGACGGGGCGAGCGAGTCGGCATCGGTTGGGGCGGCGGTGGAGCGGGCGCAAGGAAGAGCGAATGATCTCAGTCTGCGGAATGCCCGGTCTGCAATTAGATAGCAGGTTTGATCATCTTGGCACCGCAGGCATGAACCGTCGCCGGAAGCCGTTAGATCACTAATAACGCAACCCTTGGTTGGAATAATTAAATTTGAAAGGGCTGTTCTGAGCACACCGCAAGCGGCCCCATCCATAGAGGTTAAGGCCGCCCTAAGTTTGCTGTGGATAAATTATGCAGCTGATTCGGATCTCGCGAGTGAACCCTGCGGTCGCTTCAATCGATCAGAATTATTCAATCGCTTTGCGGTTTCATTAAATTCTGTTTTTAACCCTTGAGAAACATAGCTTTTTTCGACTACTTGAGCGAGCGCTGAGGCGATTTCCGCCCTCAACCAACCTTTCGATAGCTGCTTCGTGCCGCTCATCCCGAGTACTCCCTGGGGCATTATTTTTCAGAATTGACCTGATAAATCTACTATGGAAGGCAAGGCTCGCGATAGCGGAAAGTTCCCGGTATGTCCGTCAAGTTCACAGACTTGATACAATTTCCAGTTCTCATATTCGGCTTGGTGGGCCCGATCGGTGTTGATCTCGAATATGCACAGAGTTCACTTAGCGACGAACTCAAGAGCTTTAATTACACAGCAGAAACTATAACTATTACTAGTATAATGGACGAACTTCAGTCCAATGAAAAAATAGCAGAAGCTGATTTTTTTAAAATCTATCATTCAAAAATCGACTATGCGAACGATATTCGCAAGACTTATGAGGCGAATGATATATTGGCCGCCCTCGCTATCAGTGCAATCAGGAAGATACATTCCAAAATCGAAGCCAGCGCCAAAGATGAGGGCGGCCAAGCGAAGCATGGCAGCGCGTACATCATAAGGCAGCTCAAAACTCCTGATGAAATTAAACTGCTACGCTCTGTCTATGGACGGCAGTTCATCCAAGTTTCAGTCCATGGATCCCCTTTTAAGAGAGAAGATTATCTCACAACGAAAGCCAAAATTAGGTCCAAAGGGACGCTAACCGAGAAGGTCGCTCGAGGGGGGGGCAAAAGCACTCATCGAGCGGGACCGCAAAGAGGATCTGGATTATGGACAGAATATCAGCAACGCTTTCCCTTTAGGCGATGTGTTCATTGATCCGACCGACAAGGAAAGCTCAAATACGTCGATTGAAAGATTTCTAAAGGCCTTATTTGGCAACAACGAAGTTTCTCCAACTCGCGAAGAGTATGGAATGTACTTGGCTAAATCCGCGTCTCTTAGATCATCAGATCTCTCCCGGCAGGTCGGGGCCGCTATTTTCTCCAGTTCTGGAGAGGTTATAAGTCTTGGATCCAATGAAGTTCCGAGGGCTGGCGGCGGTACATATTGGACAGGTGATGAAGATGACAGTAGGGATATTAGAGAAGGGCATGATCCAAATGAGCTTAGCAAAGTAGAAATATTTGCTGACATTATAAAACAAATTAAAAAGGATAACTTTCTTTCTGACGAATTAGCTTCTCTTCAGGAGCCTCAAGCAATTGTCGATAAACTTTTGGATCCAAAAAATGGACCTAAATACAAAAATCTCAGAGTCATGGATCTTATCGAATTTGGTAGAATTATACATGCTGAGATGTCAGCTATATGCGATGCTGCACGAGTTGGTTCTTCCGTAAGGTCGGGAGTATTGTATTGTACCACGTTTCCTTGTCATCTCTGTGCTAAACATATAGTCGCGAGCGGCATCTCTGTCGTTGTATATTTAGAGCCATATCCAAAAAGCTATGCCCAGCAACTTCATAGCGATTCGATAGACGTAGATAGTCAGAAAGAATTTGGAAAGGTTAGATTCAAGCCGTTCATCGGAATATCTCCATATAGGTATCGCGATCTGTTCGAGAAGGGAAAGAGGAAATCTAATCTCGGCGAGGCAAAGAAGTGGCTGTTTGATCCACGACGGCCGATGATTGATACTGTAGTTCCAAGCCATATCGAGGCGGAGGAATATGTTATAGCTGTGCTGGGCAGGCTGCTCGACAAGGTTAGTGTGAGATCGACTCATGAGGAGGATGTCCGCGACGCAGTGGGCGCTGAGTCTCCAGATGCGACTTTGGTACCCCCTTCGTGAGAAGGACCGGAGTTCGAATGACAGAGCCGCATTCGAACCAAGAGAGGCAAGGCCCGTTCGCTCTACCGCCCAGCCTGCCTTGCCAATCGCAGCGCTTTCAGACGGTCGATCTTCTCATCTTGTACCTGGTTGGCATCAGCGAGCTCCGACCAAGCCATTTGAGCGATGCGCTCCTTCTCGCCCTCTCTTGCCAGCTGAGCCTCAGTGCGCGGCAAGGCCTGGCTTTGTCTGAGGTGCATGGCTGTCTTCCTTGACGGCGAGGAGGCTTAAAGCGCGTCCGCCTAAAGCAGCGTGGGTCGCAGCCGCACGCGAGCCTGTTAAGGACAAGCGGCGCGATCCGGGAACGCTTCTGACAACGGACTGCTTCTCATAGCATGTCGGACCTGGAAGCGCTCATCGAACGCCTGAGGGCTGAACAGCACACGCTGGTGCTGGAAGCGGAGCGCGGCCGTCCACCCCCGAATAGAGGCGATCTCCAACGCATCGCTGATTTTGAGATCAAAATCCAAGCGGTCGAAGCGTTGATCGAAGATCGCTGAGAAGGATGGCTCAACAAAAACCCGCCTCGGATTGCGCCGGGCGGGTGAAGGTATGGGTCACGGCTTGGCGGGGCAGCGCCGGCCGGGAGCCAGTCAACAATGACCTGGCGTACCTGTCCGAGGCTGCTCGAGCTTTTGCACGGAAAAGCCCGCCGCAGCAGTGTGCTGGGCGGGCTTTGGGTGAGACCCAACGATTGATCGGGCGTGGGCCTCAACGCGCTTGAGTTGACAGTGCTACAGGACGAATTGCAGCAACAGTTCAGCAACAGGTGCGAAAAACCCGCTTCGGCCGAGGCCGAGCGGGTCACGAGGATGAGCGTTGAGGCTGCAATGGCCTAGACGAAAAACAGCCCGTCGACGTGGTCTGGGGTGATACCTGCAAGGACCACAAGCCCGCCACCAGATAAGGCTAGGGCAGCATTGCCGTATTCATCCTGCTGCATGACGTAGCTCTGTCCGAACAGGGCAAGACGATCGCCATCTGCGACACTGAAATCGAAGACGACGTCGGTTCCAGAATTTGTCCCGAAGTTGAATTGATCCGCCCCCTGTCCGCCAAACAGGAAATCGTTGCCGGTCCCACCATCGAAGATGTCGTTTCCCGCTTCACCGTATAGGGTGTCCGAATCCGCTCCGCCCGCCAGGACATCGTTGCCGAGGCCGCCCGCCAGGATGTCGTTACCCGCGTCGCCCAGGAGGATGTCGGCCTCACTGCCGCCGCTCAGTTGATCGTTGCCAAGGCCGCCATAGAGGGTATCGTTGCCCTCATTGCCAAACAGGGCGTCGTCGCCAGCCTCGCCGCTGAGGATGTCGTCCCCGGTCTCGCCGTACGCAGTGTCGTTGCCCGCGCCGGCAATCAGGACATCGGCATCCGCGCCGCCGTTCATGAGGTCGTTGCCGGCCTCGCCGTATAGGACGTCACGACCCTCGAACCCGAGGAGGGTGTCGTTGCCGTCCCCTCCGCCGATCTCATCATCACCTGCCCCACCAAAGACAAGGTCATCGCCCAGACCTGCGTTGATACGATCGTCGCCGTCCTCGCCACTCAAAGTATCGTTGCCGGCGCCGCCCAGCAGAATGTCGTTCCCCGTCCCACCGATCAACGTGTCGATGCCCGCCCCGCCGAACAGGCTGTCGGCTCCAGCATCGCCGAACACCGTGTTGCTGCCGTCGCCGCCGTCGAGATAGTCGTTGCCTGCGCCGCCGCGTAGGAGGTCGTTGCCTGCTCCACCGCTGAGGATGTCTACCGCGCCCGTACCCTGGAGCGTGTCCGGGCCGTTGCCCCCGAACGCTGTTAGCCCATCCGCGAAGGCGAGATCCGGCAAGTTTGGCGTAGCGTCGAAATTAAGGTTTGCAAAGGCGGCAGCTGGGTTGGCACTCGCCCCGAAGAGGAGTTCCAAGACGCCCCCTACGACGTTGCCGACGATGTTCAGCAAGCCGATGCCCTGGAAGGTCCCGAAATCTACCGTGAGCGGTAGTTCTGTTGAACGTGCTACGAGCTGCGATCCGTTAAAAACCTCGACTTGGTTGTAGGTCCCCCCGGCGCTTGCGGTTCCAATTAGTAGGCCATTATTATAATTAACAGTCCAATTGCCACTATAACGGTAGGTCAATCCACCCTGATCGAACTCAAAACTCGAGTAGGTAAAGCTCTGCTGTCCGAGCAGAGGCGATCCCTGAGAACCGATCAGACCCGTGAAACGTTCGCCTGTAGCCTGGGATAAGTTGTTTACCCAAAAATTCTGGGTACTAAATCCTGCATCGGCATTGATGGCGACTGCGGACATGGCTCAGCTCCTAGGCGTACAGTCTGACGTTATAGTCAGCGGTAGCTTCGAGGGCACAGTTCTACAATCTCGTTAATTTTCCTCGTAAAATCCCCTCTGAGTTGAAATATTCAACCTGGGAGCGGGTACGAAGTACGTGCGCAGGAATGATGAGGCATGCCCTGAACCAGCCCCGACATCAGGACTCACTGCCTGCATCGTGCCGCTTCCGCAGCCGCACGACAGCCCTACCGCCGTTCTCAGAATGACTCGACGCCGGGCGCTTCGACATGCGCTGGCCCTGAGCCGCACCCATCTAACTCCTCGTCGGTTGTACGAAGCGTCGTTCAATCAATCCGTTGGTTTCAATAGGGCGCCCGGCGCGAACTTGGACTGGCGCTACGATGGGATCGCGGCCCCGTGTTATAGCCACCCGGCATGGTCCTGTAGACTCGAACACCTCCGCCGCCCGGCTGAACGGCGTAGGCTTGTCCGCTCTGGATCGCCTCAGCGGTGTTTCTGGGCCCAGCGATGCCCTGCGTCCCACCCGGTGCCGTGGCGGGCGCGAGACCGGCAGGCGGGCTTGCACCTATGCCTCTCGCCGAAGCACCCTCGGTCTGGAGAGCTACCCCGAGCGAACCCAGAATGATCAGTGCCATCCAACTGCGCATGCGATGTCTATTAGCATTGAGCCAGATCGGACGCGTCATCTCGGGGCGTGCCGTCGTAGCCCTCCATCCAGGAGGCACGCTCCTCACTGTCGCTAGGATAAGGGCAGGCGTCCTTCGGGCGGCCGTGGATGCGCGCCTGTGCACCTTCCTCGATCGGATCTGCGTGTGAATGACGGGTCTGGGCCATAACGGTGACTCCGCGTTCAGATGATGCGGTATCAACCGCGCCGGGGTGATGCGTGATCCCGCGGCAGAAGCACGCTCAGTTCTACGTGCCCTGGAACGGCCGGAACAGCCAAGCAAGCCGGCCAGCCCCTTCGTCTTCTGCATTGCCGATCTGATCAAGGATCTGGCCGAGTGGCGCTGGAAGGTCGACCTCGTACTTGTCCAGGATAATAGCGGCGTCGACCAAGGCGTTGATGTGCCCCTTCGGCACTGAACGATCCATGGCCTGCGCCATCAGCACCTGATCGGCGAGAAGCGTAGAAAGGCGGGAAACCTCCGACAGCCGCTCAGGCAGGTTTCCAGCCTCAACGGTCATTTCAGATAGCCCTTCGTCTTCAGGTGCTCGGCAAGCGCCTCGCGAAGCACGTCGGGCCGCGATGGCTTGGGATCCGGCTGGTCTGCGATCAGGGCATCGAGGTGCGCCAGCTGAATAGGGGGCACCCGCACAGTGATTGGGGTAGCATCTACCCGAGGTCGTCCGCCTCTGTCTTTTTTGGTTTCTGACATTGACAACCTCTTGAGGGTTGATAGTGTCAGAAACTGCCGGGCCGAACAAGAGGTGGTGCTCTTGAACGGCCCTGACCACTTACGTCGAGGGACGACGCATCATGGCTATCCGAAATTCTACAGCATCGGCTCGCGCCGGTGAACGCTCTCGCTCGCCTTTCGCAGCGGTTTACTCCCATCCCATGCCCCTGCTGGAGCCTGATGAGGCCGAGGCGGATGACGGTCCGGTCATCACGCCCGTACGGCCTGACACGGCCCACGTCCGGGCGCCCCGCTTCCTCGACTTCGCCGGTGACCTTGTCTCGGCCGTCCTGATCATTGCCGGGGGCGTGTTCGCCTACGGCTTTATGCAGCTCGGTTGAGGGGAGGATAGCATGACGACGCAGAGCAACAGCGCCCACAGAGCCGAAGCCACCCCGAACCTCCGCGAGCGTACTGAAAGGCTTCGGGATGCCGCTGGCCGGTTCGTCCGGCGCAAGACCGCTGAGCCTTCCGAAGCCCCTGAAGGCGCGCCCATCACCACCGTGTCACCCGCGCTGGCTTCCATGGTCACAGAATGGGTCAGGCTAGCGGAGGTGCAGGACAGTGGCGTCCTCACGGATGAAGAGGCCGACGCCATCAGCTCAGAATGGTCCCGCCTCCACGGTGAGATCTGCCGTTTCCCCGCGCGGTCCATGGCAGATCTCACCGCCAAGGCGCCGCTGTACCGCTACGAACGTGATGATGAGCGCGCCTCGTGTGATGGTGCGTCGACCATGCCGCTCCGCGCGTGGGAAAGCGTGGTGCAAGACATCGAGGGTCTGAGCACCTCCTGTCGGTCAACTCTAGCCGCCGATCCGATCTTGGCAGCTATCACCGAGACCCGGCGCCTGACAGACGCACGCACCGCCGCTGCCGCTCTTCCGCAGCCAGCTGGGTCCATTGACCCGCTTCCCGAACAGGACGCGGCCATGGAGGCATTCTTCGCGCATGTCGAAGGGGTGCTCCTGAAGACGGTCCCGACCACGGCGGTGGGGTGCGCGGCCCTGGCGCGCTACGCCGTCGAGTTCCTGGAGTTCAACAGCTTCGTCCTCGATGAGGATGAAGGCAACGAGCACGTCCGCATCCTCGGCTTGATTGCCCAGTCGCCCCTGCTCGACGGGCTGTCCTCGGCCCCGACACCAGACGATGATGAGCCTGTCACCCTGGAAGGTGCCGCTACCCTGTCCTTCGAAGCCTACGCCTTCGACGAGCCGGTTCTCTCGCCGACAAGCTGGGGCAGCAAGCTCGACGAACAGATTTGGGGGCTGCTTCTCACGGATCGCCTATTGAGGATGGGCAAGGCGGAGATGGAGACCTTCATCCGCGAGGCAGGAAATCGGAACGACGAAACACCGGAGGCCATGTACCGCGCCTTGGATGCCGCTCAGGTAACGTTGGAGGGGTGGGGCAAACTGCTTGATGCTGCCCGCTGCCGGTACATGGTCGCGGCCTCCTCAGCGGTCCTTGGGGCCAGCCATTCGGTCGAGGGCTGATCCCAATGACCAACGTCATCCGCTTCCCCGCCTCCGGCCGTCTCCAGGCCACGACCATTCCACGCGAGGAGTTCGAACGCCTCGCGGATCTCGCCCTCGACGTCGTGGACCGCATCGTCGCGATCCTCGACGCGGCTGACGGTGATCCGGACATGGAGCCGGATGCTGATAGTGAATCATCGCTCGCAGCACCGATCGGAGGACCTTCGCAGCGCCTATGGGCGTCAGGCGGTGATCGCGATTTGGAAGAGCCTTGACGTTCCAGCGATGCAGCCTGGCCGCTCAAAACGGTCCGGTTGCAAGTTCGTGAGGGCAATGCGGTTGCTACCGCTTTTGCTACCCAACTCATTAGTACGAGCAGGGACAAAGAACGATGAGAGAACGGGCGCAATCGGATTTTAGCACTCAGAACAACACGTTAGCTGGCTGCATGGGATTGGGCGGAATGGCCGGGAGCGAATTTCAAGACCGCTGCCTTAAACCACTCGGCCACCCTTCCAAGCCCTTGCGGATGCTGAATAGTTTGCATCTGCCAAAGCACCGGGACGGGGCCCGTGGCCACCGCTTCGGGGCCCGATCAACCGGCCGTTCTGTCTATGGCCGCCCGCATGGCGGCGTCAACCTTCGCGGCCGCGTCCGCCCACGACGGCGAGCCCGACCCGCACGAGGTGTGAGGCCCTGACCGCGGCGGACATGCTTGCGGCTCCGTCGCCAACTCGGTCCTTATGGCTACCGCAGTGAGCGAGGGGCGACCTTTGGTGCGCACCGATGCGATCGTGTGTGCACCATCCCCTCCTCGATCGTAATGCCTGAGATCCGTCGCGTATCAGATCTATTCCTCGGTCCCCTGGATCCGGCTCAGGATCCGGCCCGCGGCCTCGTCCGCCGTGAGAGCGTACGTATCGAGATGGATATCGGGTGCTTCCGGGGTCTCGTAGGCCGAGTCGATCCCGGTGAAATGCGCGATCTCGCCGCAGCGCGCCCGCCGATATAGGCCTTTGGGATCTCGCTTCTCACAGTGCTCGAGCGGCGCATCGACGTACACTTCGAGGAACGGGATACGCCCGGCCGTCGCCCGTGCCTGCGCACGCTCGCGCCGAAACGGAGAGATGAGGGCCACGATCACGATGAGGCCGGCATCGGCGAGGAGTCGCGCGATCTCGGCCGTTCTGCGGATGTTTTCGACCCGGTCCGCGTCCGAGAAACCCAGATCGCTGTTGATCCCGGTCCGCAGGATATCGCCATCGAGGATATAGGAACGCCGCCCCCGCGACGAAAGCTGTCTTTGAAGAACGCTCGCAACCGTCGATTTTCCGGCGCCGGACAGACCTGTCAGCCAGATGATGAACGGCACGTATTCGAGATGATCCAGCAAGTTGTTCGGGTTGGAGGTCTGCGACGGATCGGACATGATTCCTGGACTCTGATTCTGGATTCGGGGAAATCTCGTCGCTTCCTATCGCGAAGTGGGCGTTGCGGATATTCGCGATCGTCTTGGCCGCAGGCCACGACCCACCCCGGGTGACCAATTTAGCTTCATCGATCCTTGGGGGAAACGCCAAACACGCTTCGTTTTCGAGGGGCCGTTACCCTCGGCGTGACGGCTCATCGCTCTTGCCGAAGCGTCCTCCGCGTTGGCCATCACAGGAGTTGTATCCTGTTTGCAACGCCGACGGTCGTTCGATGCGGGGCTTGCCGGCCCTCCCCGTGGCCGGCCCCCATTCGAGGACCCGAGTCCCAAGCCACGTTTCCGCGGCCGTGGCCGGCGGTTCTGTAGCAAGATGAGAACCAAGGCGGACGAAGCGGTCGTGTTCCAACGCGCGTCTGCTCGCCACCCCGCCGCCGCGACCGTGTTCGGGCGATTTCAGCGCGACTGACCGGGCGTCCAGCAGGCCAGGGGGCACGACCCGGCAAGGCAGACGCATTGGGTCCCGGAGCGGGCGGCGGCAACCGCTGATTGTCCTCCGGTTTCGCCGACACCCCTGACGATGAAAGCCTTGCCGTGTCGGTGCACCCGCGTCGTGGACCGCTCAGGCGATCAGCCGACGATCCAGTGCGCGACCAGCATAACGCCCGCGCCGACGAGGGCCATGCCCAGAAGGGTCACGCTGCTGACCTGATCGACCGTGTCGATCGTGTCTCCGATCCGGTGTGCCCGGTTCATCGTGGCGCCATCCGGCCCGACGGGGGAGGCGTCGGTACGGAGCATAGCGTTCGTCGTCTGGTGCGGTGTCGCGTCGAGGTGCGTGAGGGCGGTCATGGTGTCTCCGGATGTTGCGTCGGCAAGGCGAGGGGGGGATCCGCGTCACGGAGCCCGGCGAGGCGGACAGGTGTCAACCGGAGAAGGACCCGAAGCCTTCGAAGTCATACGAGGACGGGACGACCTCGCCCGGCTTGTCCGTGGAGACGCGCGCAGGGCGATCGCGCTCGGTGGGGACCAGCGTGAGGCGCGGATTGCCGTCGGGCCCGGTCGACGCGTCCCGCGTCTCGGCGGAGGCGGTCGACAGGGCACAATGGATCGGCGTGATGTGGTTGCGCATGCAGAGCGTTCCGCTGGTATGCCAAGGATGTTCGGATGTGAGCAGAGAATGTTTCGCGCCGCCGCCCGTTCCTCGCAGGTGCGAAGCAAGGAGTCGCAGGGGGCGACGCGTCTTCGGCCCTTGAACGGAGCCGTGGCGGCGTCCGATGCGGATCGGACACCCGGCCTTCGGTCCCTGCTGGGCCCGGCGCGGACGCCTCCACGGACTGTCACATATGGATCACGGTCGTTCGCCGATGCCGCATCCGCCGCGCGGCTGGACAGCATGGCCGGGCCCACCGATTCGGCCGGTCATTAAGGCGCCACTAACCGGACGCAAGCAGCTTGAGCACTCAATCAGGGATGAACCATGCCACCCGCCATCGACCGGCTCTGGACGTTTCTGAAGGCGACGCTGGCGATCGGCCTCCTCGCGGCCGGCTCCCTGTACTCGGCGAACGTCATGGACCGGCGCGGGCTCAACCCCTTCGCGGCGGCCCTGGTCGAGCCGGTGACGACGGGATCGGTCAAGGGCGGGCGGCCCGAATGACGGCGGTTCAGTAGCGCCCCTCGTCGCCCCCGTGCAGCAGCTTCTCGATCGTCTCGCTGCCCTGCGCGCGCGCCTTGGCTTCGCTCACCTGGGCCCGATCGGAGCGCTGGATCAGCTTGCCGTGCTTTCGGATCGCCCATTGCCACGTGCCCGCGGCACGTGGGTTCGGCTCCACCTCGAGGGTGTAGGGGTAGGTGCTGGTGCTCGGCTCGGTCATGCTGCGCTTATGTCATAGGAATTCGCGGGACGTCACCGTTTACGTGACGGGTTCTCGCGTCACAGGTTCTCGCCCGCATCCGGGCCGGCGACAAGCTGTTCGGCCTCGATGGTGGTGTAGCCGTCGATCCAGTCGGCGCTCTCCTGCGAGCCGGCCGGATAGGGGTTGTCCGAGAGAAGCTTCCCCTCGGCCCTGGCCGCGCTGCCTTCCAGCCAGATCTTGTTCGAAACGACGACGGTCATGGCGCACCTCCTGGTCGCAGAAAACGGCCGATCCGCCGGATGGTTCGCGTCGCGCTTGCGCGTGGACGCTCAGTCCTGAAACGTGATCGTCGCCCGGTCGGCGGGTCGGGCCGGCATCTCCGTCGGTCTGTTCAGCCCGGAGACCCCTGCCCCGGCGGCGTCCGGCGTGCCCCGGAGCGGCTGGCTGACGGCCGCCGGAGCGAGACGCGGCAGGTGGTTCGCGGCGATCTCGGCCAGGAGCAGGAGAACGACGGCCGCGAAGACCCACGCGAGGCCCCCCAGGACGAGGTCCGACCAGCGCTGCAGGGCTCGGATCGCCAGGCAACCCGCCACGAAAATGCTGGCGAATGCGACGGGAAGGATCTGCGCGGTCATGGCCATCCGGGGGCTCGGCACCTGAAGGCTCGGCCGTGTTCCGGAAGGCGCAACGGAGGCGGGCCCCGGCCCGTTTCGCGCCGCCGTGTCACGAATCGGATACCGCACCGACCCGGGAACGCGGCCGCCGGGCCTCAGGCGTGGACCGTGAAGCAGGCCCCCGGAGCGTTGGCAACCTCGAGCGTCGCGTCGATCTGGTCGAGCATGGCCCGCACGAGCTTCATCCCGAGCCCGGTCCCCTTCGGCTTGCGGTCGACCCAGCCCTCCGGCAGGCCCTCGCCGTCGTCGCAGACCCGCACCCGCACCCGGCCCTCACCCTGGTCGCTGACGCTGACGGCGATGTGCCCCCCACCGGCCTCGCGCGAAGCGTACTTGAAGGCGTTGGTGACGAGTTCGGTGGCGATCAGCGACAGGGCCACCGCCTTGCGGTAGGGCACCATGACCTTCGCGTCGGCGGTGATTCCCACGGTCTGGCCGTCCCCCGCCATCCCGGACAGGTCGCGGCACAGGCTCTCGATGGTCTGGCCGAGGTCGACGTCCTCGACGTTCTCGGCCTGATAAAGGCTGTCGTGAACCCGCGCGACGCTCATCACGCGCGCAGAGGTCTCGGCGAAAGCCTGCTTGGCCTCCGGGTCCCGGGTCTGGCGCTGCTGCATCTGCAGGAAGGCCGCCACGATCTGGAGGGAGTTCTTGACCCGGTGGTCGATCTCCCGGCTCAGCACGTCCTTCTGTTCGAGGGCCCGCTCCTTGTCCGCGAGCAGTCCCGTCAACTCGACGATGGTGCGGCGCTGCCGCAGGACGACGCCCTCCACCACTTCCGCCAGGGAGGCGGCGAAGGAGAGCTGCCACGCGACCCAGGGCTCGGAAAATCCGCGCCGCTCCTCGACCCAGCGCTCGAAGGAGCGGCGCGGCAGGACCGGCGCCGCGCCGCGGCCGGGCGCCACGGGCTTGCGCGGGTCGCCGCCCCACGAGACCGTGCTGGGCACTTCCGGCCTGAACCACATCAGGAGGTTGCGCCGAGCCTCGTCCACGAAGACCGCCACGAGACCGCTCGCCCGGTCGGCGAAGGCGGCGGCCGGCGGGTAGGCCGCCGGCAGGCCGTGCGTGCTGTACACGGTGCCGTCCGAGGGCTGGGCGACCAGGAGCCAGTCGCGCAGCGCCAGGACCGCCTCCGGCGCGGGCGCCGACCCGACGACGGTGACGCGATCCGCCGAGACCACGGCGGCGCCCTTGGCCTCGAACAGGTCGAGCATCGTCGTCTCGCCGCCGGTCAGGGCCGCCACGTAGTCGTCGGACCGGGTCAGCTGGCGCACGAGGCGGCCCTCGGCGGCCAGATGCGCCTGCTGCGCTTCCCAGAGGCGGCGTCCCTCGATCTCCTGCACGCGCATGGCCAGCGCCTCCGCCAGCAGGGCGGCCGAAGCCCGGGCCTCCGGCGGCACGTAGTGCGGGCGGCGATGATGGCCGATCAGCAGGCCCCAGAGCGTCCCGTCCACGATGATGGAGGCCGACATCGAGCCGTTGACGCCGAGATTGCGCTGATATTCCAGGTGGATGGGCGACAGCGAGCGATGCTGCGCGAAGGTGAGGTCGACGGGGTCTCCGGCGAGGCGGGCGTCGCCGAGGATCGGCACCGGCTCCGCATCGCGGTCCGTGACGAACCGGCTGCGGGAGCGCACGTACAACGCACGGGCCTGGGCGGGGATGTCGGAGGCGGGGAAATGCAGGCCGAGCAGGGAGCGGGACCAGCCCGGCACCCGGTCCTCGGCGATGGCCTCGCCGTTCCAGTCCGCATCGAAGCGATACACCAGGACCGTCTCGAACCCGGTGATCGCCCGGACCTCGCGCGCCGTCGCGGCGGCGGCCTCGGCGACGCTGCCGGCCGCCCGCAGCCGGGACATCGCCGGCCCCGCCCCCAGAGGATCCGCCGGGCCGAAATCCCCGGGCCGGTCCGGCAGGCCTTCGAGCTCGACGAGGATGCGCCCGCCCTGGGCATGCCCGACGGCGCGGAATGCGCTGCCGCCCTCCCCGTCGAGGCGCACCGTGCCGGACACGGTCCGGCCGTCGCCGAGGCGATCCTCGATCTGGGCGCCGCGGAGGTCGGCCACGAAGGCCTCTGGTAGCAGGCCGTCCAAAGCGTGCCCGAGGAGGGCGGGCCCCGCCCCGGGGAACGCCTCCGCCGCGTTGGCGCTGCAGGCGAGGACCGTGAGCCCGACGGGCTCCACGACCAGGAGGACGGCATCGGGCTGGATCGAGCCCGGGACGTGGATCGGTTCGAGTTCGCAGGCCGAGACATCCACGGCCTGCGCCCGCTTCCGGCGCAGCACGACCGCGTCGCCGACGCCCGGACCGAAGGCGCGCTCGGGCGAACTCAGGCCGATCAGGGCTCCGGTCCCCGAGGCTTCCGAGACGGCCCGCAGGTCAAACCGGACCGGTCCCGAAGCGCGGTCCAGTGCGAAGCGCCCGCGCAGATCGACTCCGCCCCGGCGCAGGCCGGCCAGGAAGCGCCCGCGCCCGCGGGGGACGTCGGCCCCCGGGACGAGGTCTCGGAAGAAGTCCCGGCCCGTCAGCGCCGCGCCCCCCTGCCCCAGCAGGGCGATTGCGGCCGGGCTCGCCTCCAGCACGCGGCCGGCGGCGTCGACACGCAGGACGGCGCGGGGGGCATCGGCGATCCGACCCGCCAGGGTGTCGAGACCCGGTCCGGCGGGAAAGTCCTCGTTGCCGTCAGTCATGTCCTGCCCATGCCGGATGATGCCCCGCTTTGCCAAGTCCTGTGCCTTGCCAAGTCCTGTGCCTTGCCAAGTCCTGTGCCTTGCCAATGCCTGTGCCTTGCCGGGCCACGGCCGCGCCGAGCCATACCATGGCACGGGCCGGGTGCGCCTGCCCCGCGACCCGTCGCCGGGGCCGGCCGTTCTCCCGGGGGCGCGCATCGTCAACGCGGCCTCGCGAGGGCGTTGCGCAGGGCGTTCGCGATCTGCCCGGTGGAGTACGGCTTGCGGACGAGGTCGAAGCCGTGCGTGTCGTCCCGGGCCAGGGCATCGCTGTAGCCCGTGGTCAGGATCACCGGCAGGCCGGGGTGTTCGACCGCCATGCGGCGCGCCAGCGCGACACCGCCCATCCCGGGCATCACCACGTCCGAGAACACCGCGTCGAAGCGGGCGGAGCCGTGCGCCATCTCGGCGAGCGCCGCCTCGGCGTTGTGCGCCCAGACCGTCGCGTGTCCGAGATCCTCGAGGAGCTGGGTGCAGAAGCGCCCGACCTCGAGGTTGTCCTCCACGACGAGGACGCACAGGCTCCGCTCCGCGCCCGGGGCGCCGGGCTCCCGCGCGGGTCGCAGGACCTCGGATTCCGGAGCCTCGACCTGCGGCAGGTAGAGGGTGAAGGTGGTGCCGCGGCCGACCGTGCTCGCCACGTCGACGTCGCCGCCGGACTGCTTGGCGAAGCCGATGACCTGGCTGAGGCCGAGCCCGGTGCCCTTGCCGACCTCCTTGGTGGTGAAGAAGGGCTCGAAGATCCGGTCCATCAGGTCGGGCGGGATGCCCGTCCCCTCGTCCGTGACCGAGAGCATGGCGAAGGGCCCCATCGCCGCCGCGTGGCCCCGGATGCTCGGCAGGTGGGCGCCGCGGGCGAGGCGCAGGGTCAGCGTGCCCTCGCCATCCATGGCGTCGCGGGCGTTCACCATCAGGTTGACCACGGCGGTCTCGAACTGGCTCGGATCGGCCCGGACGTGGCAGGGCCCGTCCGGCACCCGCGTGAGGATGCGGATGCGGGCGCCCGTGACCGCGTTCAGCATCTCGGTGACCCCGCGCAGGCGCTCGCCGACATCGAGGATTTCGGGCTTGAGGGCCTGCCGCCGGGCGAAGGAGAGGAGCTGGCTCGTCAGCTTCGCGGCCCGGTCGACCGTGTCGCTCACCGCCGTGAGGTAGCGGGCGCGCCGCTCCTCGGCGAGGTCCGGCCGCTGCAGGAACTCCACCGACGAGCGGATGATGGTCAGGAGGTTGTTGAAATCATGCGCCACGCCGCCCGTGAGCTGCCCCACCGCTTCGATCTTCTGGGCGTGGCGCAGTGCCTCCTCGGCGCGGGCGAGCCGCTCCTGGGCCCGCAGGCGCTCCGAGATGTCCTGGGCGTACTGGAAGGCGCCGATCCGGCGCCCGTCCGCGTCGCGTAGGGTCGTGAACTTGAGTTCGTAGCAGGGGCGCTTGCGGTCTGGGTCGCCGAAGGCCTCCATCAGCGTGAAGGCCTCGCCGGCGAGCGCCCGTTCCCAGATCGCCTGCAAGGGGGCAAGGAGTTCGGGCGCATGCGCCAGGAGATCGCGCAGGTCGTCGCCGACGCGCGGCCGTACCCCGAACAAGGCCTCGAACTCCGCGATCCAGGCGCGGTTGGCGGCCAGGATCCGGAAATCGGTGCCAAGCGCGCCGACGAGGGCGTCGGTGGTCTCGAACACCTCGGCCCAGAGCTTGCGCTGGAGCAGGGCCTCCTCGACCCGGCGTTCCAGAGTCCGATTCAGCTCGCGCAACGCCGCCTCGGCGAGCTTGCGGTCGTGGATGTCCTCGACCACGCCGTACCACCGGACGATGGCGCCCGCCTCGTTCCGCCGGGGCCGGGCCCGGGCGCGCATCCAGCGATACGCGTCGGTGCGCGCCAGGCGCAGGCGATAATCGACGTCGATCGGCTCGCCGGAGGCGAGCGCGTTCCCGAACACCCGCAGGGTCTCGGGCACGTCGTCGGGGTGCAGGGCCGCGAGCCAGCCGGAGCCGTCCGGCTCGCCCGGGGCCTGGCCCGTGAGTTCGAGCCAGCGGTTCGAGTAGGAGGTGATGTTCCCGTCCGGATCGCAGGTCCACGGGACCTGCGGGTTCAGCTCCACCGTCTGCCGGAAATGCTCCTCGCTCTCGCGCAGGGCCGCGTCGCCGAGCACCCGCGCGGTGGTCTCGTTCGTGACGATGAAGAGGCCGGCGACGTCGCCATCCGCGTCGAGGACGCGGGAATAGGAGAACGACCACCAGGTCTCGCGTTGGCCCCGGTCGGTATCGAGCGTCCAGGGCAGGTCGACGAAGCGCTTCGCCCGCCCCGCGAGGGCGTCCGCGATGATGGGCCTGGCCTGATCCAGGGCATCGGCCCAGACCACGTCGAAGCGCTCGCCCATCGCCCAGGCGAGACGCGGCCCGAGCAGCGGGAAGTAGGTGTCGTTGAAGAAGAAGTGCAGGTCCGGCCCCCAGGCCAGGATCATGGATTCCGGCGAGTTGAGGACGAGGCTGAGCGCGGCGCGGAATTCCGCGGGCCAGGTCTCGGGCTGCCCCAGGGGGTGGCCCGTCCAGTCCCGCTCGCGGATCATGCGCGCGGCCTCGCCGCCGCCGGCCAGGAACGCCAGGGGGTCCCTCACGGCAGCACGCTCCGCCCGAAGGACGCGGCGGCCCGGTGGCGAGCCATGGGGAATCCCGGTTGACGCGGGTGCGGTTCGAGGACGGGCATGCCGGCGTTTGGCCTCAGGTGGCGCGACATGCAACGCGGTGCCCTGCCGCAAGGTTACGCGGCCCGCGCGTTCCCCGTGCAAGCCCGCCGCTCCTTAAGCCTGCCGATGCGCCGATGCTTCATTTTGTACGGAAGGGAACGAAAATTATGACGCCGTGTCGATGTCGCAACACGCGATGTAGAAATCGATCATTCGAAAGTAATCGACTGTTTAAACGGCGGCGTGTGTCTCGGCCTGCATTGTGCCCTGCCGATGCCTCCCGCTAACATCTCTTCAACCTGGAAAACCAGGACGATGGGGAGGCCGAGGGATGTCGCACGTCAAGCTTGTGTTGCTGGCCGCAACGGCCCTGGTGAGCGCCGAGCCCGCATTCGCGCAATCGCTGTTCTCGGGGGTGCTGCCCTCCGCGGACGTGC
This sequence comes from Methylobacterium goesingense, assembly GCF_022179225.1. Taxonomy (GTDB): domain Bacteria; phylum Pseudomonadota; class Alphaproteobacteria; order Rhizobiales; family Beijerinckiaceae; genus Methylobacterium; species Methylobacterium goesingense. The sequence goes on along the minus strand of NZ_BPQL01000062.1, from coordinate 23,943 downwards.
CGGTGGCGCCGCAATACCCGGCCGCCGTGCCGAATAGCGGGCAGCCCCTTCCGGACATCCGGGCGGTGACCGGTTTCGACCGCACCTTCGGGTACGGCTCCAGCTCGACCAACACCCGCCGGGCGGACCGGAACATCAACCAGAACACCCCGGGCAACACGGCGGTGTTCACGGAGGTGAACACGAATGGCCACGCCAACTACATCGAGTTGTTCTCGCCCCTGATCGGGGCCGCGAACGGGCGCGGCTCGAGCTTCCCGCCCGCCACCAACTTCGCCGATGGCGGCTCGAACAGCGTGACCGCGCTGACGGGGTCGGCGACCCTCCGGCCCCAGGTCGCCGATTTCCAGCGCATCTATGGGCGCTACAGCCCCGGCGACATCGTCGTGCAATGGTCCGGGATCAACGACTGGAACGTGTCCGGCATCCGGACGCAGGCGCAGGTCGACCAGATCCGAAACACGAACGTGACCTTCCAGACCGAGATGGTCCGTCAGAACCTCGCGCTGGGCGCACGGAACTACGTCTTCATCGGGCTCTCCGACCTCGGCACGTTCCGGAACTTTACCGATGCGGCGCGCAATAACGATCCCGCCCTGCTCAGCCAGGGCTCGCTCGGGACGAATGCGGGCATGCTTCCCAACCTCGTCGCGCTGCAGCAGCAGACCGGCGCCAACATCCATTATTTCGACCAGGATCTGCTGGTGCGGGAGATCCGCGCGAATCCGACGGCATACGGATTCGCCGCGAACGGCGCGTTGCCGAACGTCGACTGCATCCAGGCCTCCGGCGGGGCGACCCAGTGCGCGAGCCGGCCGTTCAACGAGCAGAACCGCTACATGAGCCTCGACGGCCTGCACTGGACCTATCAGTTCCACAACATCCAGGCCCAGGCGATCGCCAACCAGTTGATCGCGCCGTACACGATCGCGCCGCAGGGGGAGATCGCGGACGTGAGCGCGCGGGCCTTCGGCAACAGCCTGCTGCTGCGCCTCGACGCCTACCGGGCGCAGAACACCCCCGCCCTGGTGCCGGCCGCCTACACGGCCGACCTGCCGGGGCGCGCGGCCCCGCCGGTGCCCATGGCGGTGCTTCTGGGCAACCCCGTCTCCCTGTTCGCCGAGGGCGGCTACGCCAACGGCAGCCGCGAGCGCCGCGTCGGGGCGCCGGGCTTCGACTACGAGGCGCCGAGCGTCACGGTGGGCGCCGAGTACCGCGCCCGGCCCGACCTGCTGCTGGGGGCGGCCTTCAACTACAGCAACGCCAGCACCAACCTGACGAGCCTGGGGGCGCTCGGCGCCACCCGGATCGACGTGGACACCTATCAGTTCGCGGGTTTCGCCTCCCTGAACCGGCCGGACTGGTTCGCCGACCTCGTGGTCGGCTACGGCTTCAACGACCTCGCCGTCTCCCGTGCCGGGCTCCTCGACCGCCTCAGCGCCACGCCGCGCGCCGAGACCCTGCTGGTGGCGGCCAAGGCGGCCTACCTGTTCGACCTCGGCGCGGTCCGGGTCGGCCCCGTGGGCACGCTGACCTACGCCCATACCTGGATCGACGCCTACCGGGAGCAGGGCGACCCCCTGCTGACCCAGGCGGTGGGACGCCAGGCGCGCGACGGCCTGACGGGAGGCGCCGGCCTCCAGATCCGTCTGCCCGTCGCCCTGGGCGAGCGCGTGCTCAGTCCGTTCGTCAACCTGACGGCCGAGCACGACTTCCTGGGCCAGCTGCGCACCATCACCACGGCCCAGACCTACGCCCTGACCCTGCCGATCGCCACCGCGATCCGGGGCTACGACGGGGGCACGTACGGCAAGGTAGCGGCCGGTCTCAGTATCGACCTCGGCGGGGGCCTGAGCGGGATGATCAACGGCGCGGCCACGTTCGCGCGCGCCAACGGCGACGATTTTGCCGTCAACGGCGGCCTGCGCTACCGCTTCTGACCTCAGACGCCCGGGGCCGGGTCCGGTGCCGCATACCAGACCCGAACCCGTTCCGGGCGGCTCTCAGGCGGCCGCCGCCATCGGGGCGGGGGTCGGGGCGTCCATGGCGCGCATGTAGACGTCGAGCAGGGTCTCGTGCTCGTCGCGCGCGTCCTGGTCGAGCTTGCGCAGCTTGAGGATCTCCTTGAGGATCTTAACGTCCAGGCCCTCGCCCTTGGCTTCCAGGAAGATCTCCTTCTTGGCTTCCATGAGCTCCTTGATCTCCTCCTCCACCTTCTCGACGCGCTCGATGATCGAGCGGATACGGTCGCCGGCAACGCCAACGGTGTCGATCGTCTCGGACATGCTGTCTCCTTGGGCCAATTCGGAGCGGCACCCTCCCGGGTTTCGGTAAGCGGACGGTTAATCCCGCGTCCGGGCCGGACCGGGCGGAGCGATGCGAAGCGGGGCGTAGGTGGCGCGGTAGCTGCGGGGTCCGAGCACCGGGAGCACGAGGTTCCTGGCCCAGCCCGGCATCCGGGCGGTCCGCGACAGGCGGTCGGTCATGGCCTGGACATGGGTCACACGGGGCCGGCGCAGGGCCTCGTAGGCCGGACCGACCGTGCGCCAGTCCGGGCGTTCCGCCAGCAGGGCGGCCAGCACCAGCGCATCCTCCAGGGCGAGGGCGGCGCCCTGCGCCCAGACGGGGGCCGTGGCGTGCGCGGCGTCCCCGGCCAGCACCACGCGGTCCCGTGTCCAGGCGGGAATCCGGACCTCTTCGAGGGGCGAATGATGGACGCGCCCGGAATCGGCCAGAACCGCCTCGAGGGTGTCGCGTACGGGGGGCGGGAAGGCGGCGAAGACACCGCGCACCGCGGCGAGGTCATGCCCCCGTGCGCCCGATCCGCCGACCGAGACCCACCCGTAGACTTCGTCCGCGTCGACCGGGATCAGCAGGAACAGGCCTCCCGATCCGGCCCAGAGCGTCCAGGCATCGATTCCGGGATTGGGCGCCATGAAGCGCCAGCTCGCCGGAGCCAGCAGCGCCGCGCCAAGCGCTTGCGCTCCGAAGACCTCGCCACGGACCCGGGAATGCACGCCGTCCGCGCCCACGAGCAGGCCTCCGGATTCGGTCGTCCCGTCCGTGCAGGCGACGGTGACGCTGTCCGCCCGCTGCCGGATCGCCGCGATCGCACATCCGTACCGGATGTCGTCGGCCGGCCCGTCTCCGGTCAGGAGACGCGCCAGGTCGGCACGCCGGACGCAGCGGGGCCCTGCCTCGGCCCCCCAGAACGCCGCCTCGTCGACGGCAAAGAGCAGCCGCCCCCGCTCGGTGCGGTACTCGCGCCGGCGAACCGGGGCGCCGACGGCGCCGAGGGCCTCGGCGAGGCCGAGTTGCGCGAGCGCCCGGACCGCATTGCCCGGCAGGTTGATGGCGAGGCCGCCATCCGCCGGTTCCCGGCGCCGCTCCAGGGTGAGCGCGGGAATCCCGGCGCGTCGCAGCGCCCGCCGCATGGCGAGCCCCGCGATGCCGCCCCCGGCGATCAGCACCCGACCCGCCTCGTTCCCGTCCATGGGGATCCCCGAACCTGTCCGCGCCGCGTCGCCGGACGGAGGGCGCATCCGCGACCCCGCCGTTCCGCACACGGTCAGTGCGTCGAGAGAGGCTTTGTGCGCAAGGGCGCGGGTTTCCGGTCGTCCGGCATGATCCGCCGGAGGTGTTCGCGGACGATGCCGGCACTGAACGGCTTCTCGATGAAGCAGGCCGAATCCGGCAGGTCGCCCGGACCGGGTTTGTCGTGGCCCGACGCCACGACGACGCTGATATGCGGGTGATCCGAGGCGGCCATGCGTGCCAGCGCGAACCCGTCCTGCGGGCCCGTGGGGCCGACGGCGGTGAACAACAGCGTGAAGGCGGAGCCGTGCTGGTGCAGGAGCCTCATGGCCTCGTCGCCCGTCGCCACGTCCAGGACCCGGAAGCCGGCATCCTCGAGGATGTTCACGGCGTCCATCCGCACGAGGATGTTTGCCTCGACGACGAGGGCGAATGGGGACGGCGATGGATCTGGACCTGCCATGGGAGCCATACGCGTCAGGCCGCGAAAAGCTCCTGCGGGATCGTCAGTCCCACGGGATCGTCAGTCCCGCGTGATCTCGGGCAGCGGCGCCTCGGCCGTGAACACGACGCCGCGCGGGCGGTAGTCGATCTCGGCCGTTCCGCCGATCTCCCGGGCGAGGGCCCGCTCGATCATCCGGGAGCCGAAGCCGGTGCGCGTCGGCCGCGAGACCGGCGGGCCGCCCACCTCCTGCCACTGGAACCAGAGCCGGTCGGGGCTCGACCCGTCCACGACATCCCAGCTCACGATGACGCGGCCGTCATCCGTCGAGAGGGAGCCGTACTTGACGGAGTTCGTCGCGAGTTCGTGGATCGCCAGGGCGAAGGCCAGGGCGACCCTGGGGGCGAGGCGCAGGATCGGGCCGCCGATCTTGAAGCGGTGGTCCTGCTCGACGCCGAACGGGTGCAGGGCCGCGATGACCACTTCCGTCAGGGTCGCCCAGTCGCCGCTGCCCCGGGCCAGCATCTCCGTGGCGGCCGAGAGCGAGCGCAGGCGGGATTCCATCGCCACCTGCGCCTCCTCCAGGGAGGCGGCGCCCCGCAGCGTCTGCCGGGCGATGGACTGGACGGTGGCCAGGGTGTTCTGGATCCGGTGGTTGAGCTCGCCCGCCAGGAGGTCGCGGTGTTCCTCCGCCCGCTTGCGGTCGGTGATGTCCAGGCTGATCCCCGCGATGGTCAGGGGCGAGCCGTCGGCGCGGTACGAGGCCTGGCCGCGGAACTGCAGCCAGCGGGTCTCGCCCCGTGGCGTGATGACCCGGATCTCGATGTCGTAGTCCGAGTGCCCGGCGATCGCCGCGTCCCGGGCGGCGAGTTTCCGGGCCCGGTCGTCCGGGTGGATGGCCGCCAGCATCTCCTCGTAGGTCAGGGAATCGCCCGGCGCGCGGCCGAGGTTCTCCTTGAACCCGTCCGAGGAGACCAGGCGCATGACCCCGAGATCGAGGGTCCAGGCACCGAGGCGCCCGGCCTTCAGGGTGAACCGGAGGCGCTCCTCGCTCTGGATCAGTTCGAGGGAGCGGCGCTCGGATTCTGCCTCCAGGGCGTCGCGGTCCCGCTGGAGGAGAACGAGGCGCTCCTTCTCCAGGGTCACATCGTACTGGGAGGCGAAGTAGTAGGTGAGTTCGCCGTCGGGCGCGAAGACGGGCGAGACGAGCAGGCGGTTCCAGAACGCCGTGCCGTCCTTGCGCCGGTTCTTCAGGTCGATCTCGATGGTCACGCGCCGCTCGATGGCGTCCCGGACCCGCGCGACGTCCTCGGCGTTCGTCTCAGGCCCCTGAAGAAAGCGGCAGTTGCGGCCGATGATCTCGTCGCGGGCATAGCCGGTCAGCGTCACGAACGCGTCGTTGACGTAAACGATGGGGTTGTCCGTCAGCCGGGGGTCGGTGATCACCATGGGCATCCGCGTCGCGCGGACCGCCGCGGCGAACGGATCGGAGCCGGCGACGGTGCTGGCGATCTCGGCGTCGATCCGCGCGCCGTCCTCATGGTCGTTCAAGCGAAGGCAATCCTATTGATCGGAACCGTTCTACGGACCGATCCGGATCAGACCAGGGGTACAAACGTCACATTCGCGTTCGCCGGACCCGCACCCGTGTCCGATCGGGCCTGCGCGCCTGCCCGGGCTGGACGCCCCGCGGTCACGCAGTCTTGAAGGCCCGCCGATTGGGGAACGGACCGATTTGCGCGTTGTTCACGTCGAGATTGCACTGCACCGGAGCCCCAGACCTTGCTAGCGCCAGTCCGCTATACGCCCGATGTCGAGCAGATGAAGTCCGACGAGGGCGAGACGATCGAGCAGTTGAACAAGACCTTCGACAAGATCCTCCACAAGGTGGCCGAGGATTCCGGCCACGCGGTCCGCTCGGTGCACGCCAAATCGTACGGCATCCTGGAAGGGGTCCTGACGGTCGACGCGAACCTGCCGCCCGAACTCGCGCAGGGCCTGTTCGCCAAGGCCGGTGAGCACCCGGTCTACATGCGCCTCTCCACCAATGCCGGCGACATCCTGCCCGATGCGGTCTCCCTGCCGCGCGGCCTCGCCCTGAAGGTGCTCGACGTCGAGGGCGAGCGCCTGCCCGGCGCCGAGGGCACGACGCAGAACTTCATCATGGTCAACGGCACGGTCTTCCAGGCGCCGAGCGCCGACAAGTTCCTCGGCAGCCTGAAGCTGCTGGCCGGTACTACCGACCGGGCCGAGGGCCTCAAGGTGGCGGCCTCGACGGTGCTGCGCGGGGTCAACAAGGCCCTGCAGGCGGTGGGCGTCGAGAGCACGACGATCGCGTCCCTCGGCGGCGCGCCCAACGTCGATCCGCTCGGCGAGACCTATTACAGCGTCACCCCGTTCCGCTACGGCGATTACATCGCGAAGTTCTCCGTCGCGCCCGTGGCCCCCGGATTGACCGCGCGGACCGGCACCGAGATCGACGCGTCCGGCCGTCCCGACGCGATCCGCGAGACGGTGCGTGCCGAGATGCGCGGCATCGAGGGCGTCTGGGAATTTCGGGTCCAGCTTTGCCGCGACCTCGCGCTCCAGCCCGTCGAGGATCCGACCGTGGAGTGGAAGGAGGACGAGGCGCCGTTCCAGCGCGTTGGGCTCATCACCATCCGGCCGCAGGACAGCTGGGACGCCGCGCGGGTGCAGGCCGTCGACGAGGAAATGCGCTTCTCGGTCTGGACCGGGCTCGCTGCGCACCAGCCGCTGGGCAACATCAACCGCGCCCGCAACATCCCCTATCGGCACTCGGCCGAGTTCCGGCAGCGCTTCAACGGTTGCCCCATCCACGAGCCCGGCGCCGGGCGCTGAAGATCCACGCGGGCGCCTGACGGCGTCCCCCTCCGACCCTGAATCGACAGGACGCCGCATGAACCCGCTCGCACGAACCCTGACCGCCATCCTGCTGGCGTCCCCCGTCCTGCTGGCGATCCCCTTGGCGGGAGAGGCTTTCGCGGAGGCTGGCGACCACGCGGCCCATGATCACGCGGCCCATGATCACGCAGCCAATGGCAGTGTCACGGTCCCGGATGCGGCCAGCGTCGTCTACGAGCCGGGGCCGGCGAACCTGCCCAAGGGCACGCAGATGAGCCGGGTGGCGGGCGATCCGGCCAAGCCCGGGCCGTTCGTGCTGCGCATCCGGTTTCCCGCCGACACCGTGATCGCGCCGCACACGCATGCCCAGGCCGAGACGCTCACCATCCTGTCCGGCGCGATCTACCACCAGCATGGCGCGAGGCTGGACAGAAACGCCGGCAAGCCCCTGCGCGCCGGCGGCTTCGTCTACCTGCCGCAGGACATGCCGCATGCCCTCTGGACCACGAGCGAGCCGGTGGAGCTGCAGGTCAACGGGACCGGACCCTTCGGCCTGAACTACATCGACCCGGCCGACGACCCGGCCGACGACCCGAGCCGCACGGCGCAAGGGTCCCGCTGACCTCGGGCCGAGACGGCGCTTCGTGTGCCGTCGGGCCCACCCGATCCAGCCTGCATGCGCCTCACGAAGCGCCCGAGCACGGTCGGCCCGTGGCCTGAACGGCGACGCTGCGACGGGCGTTTTTGAGAGACACCGAGCCCCCGGAGTGACCCCGTGACCTATCCCGCCCTGACGGCCTTCTACGCGGCCTTGTTCGCGCTCCTCTATGTGGGGCTCTCCGCCTGGGTCGTCGCCGGCCGCCTGTCGGCGGATGTCCTGCACGGCGATGGCGGGAACGCGGACCTGGAGAAGCGCATCCGCGCGCAGGGCAATTTCGGGGAGTACGTGCCGCTGGCGCTGCTCCTCGTCGGCCTCCTTGAAGCGGGTGGCGGCGGGCCGACCCTGGTGCGCGGTCTCCTGATCGTGCTCCTCGTGGCGCGCGTGCTGCACCCGTTCGGGATGTTGGCGCCCAAGAACACGCCCTGGCAGTTCGCCTGCCGCGGGGGCGGCATCCTGGCAACCTTCGCGGTCCTCGCCGTGGCGGCCATTGCCCTGTTGCTCCGCGTCGGCTGAGGGGAAGCCGCCAACGCGAAAGCCGGCCGCGAGCCGGAGGCGGCTCAGATCTCGATGCAGATCTTGCCGAAGTGCCGGTTGCTCTCCTGGTGCCGGAACGCCGCGACGAGGTCCGCCAGGGGATAGCGGCTGTCGACGATCGGCCGCAGGCCGCAGGCCTCGATGCCGCGAACCATCTCGATCTGCTGGCGCCGGCTGCCGACGAGGACGCCCTGGAGGCGGATCTGCCGGACGAGTGCCGGGACCAGCGGCAGCGGCCCGGCGACCCCCGTGAGGATGCCGATCACCGAGATGTGGCCGCCCACCCGCACGGCGGCCATCGACTGCTCCAGGGTCGCGGGACCGCCGACATCGAGGACGTGGTCGACCCCGCGCCCGCCGGTGAGGCGCCGGGCGGTCTCCCCCCAGGCGGCATCGGAGCGGTAATTGACGATGTGGTCGGCTCCGAGCGCGCGCAGACGCTCGAGCTTTTCGTCGCTGGACGAGGTGGCGATCACGGTGGCACCCGCGGCCTTGGCGAATTGCAGCGCGAACACCGAGACGCCGCCGGTGCCCTGCACGAGGATGACGTCGCCGCCCTTCAGGCCCGCATCCCCGTGCAGGGCGCGCCAGGCGGTGAGCGCCGCCGTGGTCAGGGTCGCCGCCTCGGCGTGGTCCCAACCCCGGGGCGCATGGGTGAAGGCCAGCGCGGAGGCGGTGACCCGCTCGCGGGCATAGCCGTCGATGCCGTCGCCCGGCACGGTCGCGAAGCCCTCGACCTGGGGCTGGCCCTCGGTCCAGGTGGGAAAGAACGTGCTGACCACGCGATCTCCGACCGCGAAGGCCTCGATGCCCGGTCCCACCGCCTCGACCTCGCCCGCCCCGTCCGACATCGGCACGCGCGGCGCGCTCGGCCCCCACAGGCCGCTGACCACGGCATAGTCGTGATAGTTGAGCGAACTCGCCCGCAGGCGGACGGTGATCTCGCCGGGCCCCGGCTCCGGAACGGGCCGTTCGCCGAATCCGACGGCCTCGAAGCCGCCCCCGGGCTGGACGATCACGGCGCGGGATACCGATGCGGTCATGCTGTACCTGTCCGTCTCACCGGCCGCGATGCGGCTGCCCCCGTTTCGGGAAACCGGGCTCGATCCGGGCTGTTCCCCCGGATCGAGCCTCGGTCCTGCCCGGACGGCTCGCGGCGGGACACTTCTCGGCGATTCCACGGACCTGTTATGGCAGGGGCTCGTTGTGGCAGGAGTTCAGGGAGCCGACACTGTGATCGGCCGGAGGGGCGGGTATGCGGCGTTTCATCGATGTGGCTCGGTTCAAGCGCCACAAGGATCTGCCGAAGGACTTCGACGCCGAGGCCTACCTGCGCATCAATCCGGACGTCGCCCTCTCCATCCGGGAGGGTGAGGGCCTGTCGGCCGAGGAGCATTACCTGCGGCACGGCCGGCACGAGGGCCGGAAATACGCCGCGAATGCGGATGGTTCGATCATCGATCCGGATCTGCTCGCGCTGTTGCCGCACGACTTCGATGCAGCCTCGTATCTCGAACTGCACGGCGACATCGAGGAGGCCATCGCGGCGGGATACTGTCCTTCGGCCGAGGTTCACTACCTGAACGTCGGCCGGCACGAGGGGCGCATCTACAAGCTGTCCGCCGACATCGTCGCGGACATGTCCTCCCGCCTGGGGCGAGAGCTGTTCCGGTATCCCTATCGGACGGTCGGCGCGATGCCGGCCTTTCGGTTCGAAGCGCCGTCCCGGGGCGAGGCGGACCTCGCGATCTGCAGCCGGATCATCGCCGCGTGGCACGTGTCGGCCGCCGCGAATCCGGGCAAGACCGGCGGCATGTGGGACCAGCTGACCGCCGGCCACACCCGCCTGAAGACCGCGCTCGCCCGGAGAGACCCGGAGCTCCTGTCGGACCTTCTGGCGAACATGTTCCAGGAGCACCTGGTGCACGGCCTCGCCATGGGCAGGAGCACGGCCGCCCGCGCCCGCGCCGTCCCCGACCGCCATGCGGCCATGTGGTGCGACCGCCTCCTGCGGTTCGGGGAGGCCGTGGGCGTCCGTCCGGTCCGGTCGCCCGAGCAGGGAGGGACCGATGCGCCGCTCGAATGGCAGGATCTGCAACGGCAAAACTTGGAACCGCAGGACCTCATCGCCGAGCTGGAGGCCGCGATCGGCTTCGAACTCGCATTTCCTCCGATCGGCGCCCCCTTCGGGGTTTCCCTCAGAGGGGCCGCCTTCCCCGAGCAGTCGTTCATGCATGCCTATGCGGCCTGGCGCATCAACGCGCTCGGACCCTTCGAGCACGTGGCCGAGATCGGGGGCGGGTTCGGCGGGCTCTGCGCGTATCTCGCCCGAGGGACCTGCGCGTACACCATCTACGACCTGCCCTATACCAACATCCTCCAGGGGTACTTCCTGCTCCGCTGCGGACTTCCCGTCTCCTTGAGCGGAGAGACGCCGAACCGTGTTCAGGTGCTGCCCTGGTGGGAGATCAACACGCCCGGCCTGCGCTTCGACGTGGTGCTCAACCAGGATTCCATTCCGGAAATGTCGCCCGCGGCCGGACGGGCCTATATCGACCGGATCAAGCAGATCGCCCCGTCGTTCTACTCGGTCAATCAGGAGGCCTCCGCGCTCAACACGCAGACGGGGCGACAGTTGCGCGTGCCCGAACTGATCCGGGACGCCGGAGGCTATCGGAGGCTGTCGCGGAACCTGTTCTGGTTGCGCGATGGCTATGTCGAGGAATTCTACCGGTGCGGCGAAGGGTGATCCGAAGCCTGCCGACGTCTCCCGCGACCTCGGACGACTGCGTCGTTGCCGTGCGTCCGAGACGCATGTGAACCCCGAACGCGCCGAAGATCGGCGTATCGCAATTCTGTCCGAGGCCACTGCCGAGTCCCGCGAAAGCCCGGGTAAGGGCGGAGCAGCTCGCAACCTTCACGGGTTCCAAGCTGCCGTTCCACCGTGGATGTCCGTGTTTCGTACCAATGTGGAACATTCCGGCCACGAAGTGGATCATGTCGCGCCGAGCGCGAAACATGCCTCGCCCCAAAAAGGTACAGACGGGCTGGACTGCGAAGTTTTCGCCTGATAATCCCTTTTGAAGCGATATGTTCGCTCATCGGCAGCCCGGGATCACCGACTGCTGGAGCCGCTGCAGCTGCGTAGATAGAAAAGCGACGATCGCGTGGTTTGAAATACTTGGGGGATGCTCGATGCCGAGGGCTATCTACTATCGGAATGATGATCAAATTGGCAGTAAGAAGTCGAGTGTCATTTACAAGAATCTTGAAGCCGCACTTTCCCGCCTGGCGCGCAACGAGGGCCGAGAGTTACACGCGGATTTCTCCTTTGACAGGTTACCTCGATCTCGAAAGTGAACGGCTTATAAAAGCATCCACAGCATCGTATCGATCGGACTGACGGCGCATGAACGCTTGGCAAACGTCATCAGGTCGAGCTTGATCTATATTGGTCCGTTGGAGACCAGGACAAGCAATGATGACGTCTTCGAAAGACTGCTGGTCTGTGCGAAAAACGACCTGCCAACGTCGCGCATCAACCTGCTTGGACAACGAGCCCGATTGGCTTCGGTGTTTCTCCCGAAGACCGGCACAAAGATCCATGATCTTCCGCCTCTCAATTTGTTTCAGAAATTGCCTTGCTCAAGCACGCCACAGCGTGTGACGATTATTAACCATCTCGCCGATGACCAATTGGCGAGAAATGTCACGAATCGATTCCTGTCCGACAGTGCATTCTTCATCGAATGCATCGGACTTGAGGGAGACGATCATAATCGTATTCGATACGTCGCGGATTCCGAATTCGGCGATGATGCATCAGGCCTCCATATTCATATTGGGCAGGATACGAAGAACAGCGAGCGTCTCCGTATCTGTGACAGCTGGCACAGCGGCATCCCTGTTCTGATCTTCGGTGCCGAATGGGTTGTCCGGAACGAAAATTCACCGGGATCCCTGCGAGACGAGTACAACGTCATAAATTGCCATTCGATCGACGACGCCCTCGAATTCGCGAATATGTTGTTCGAAACTCCGAGTTTATACAAGCAGATGGCAAGCAATGGGCGTTTGTCGACATCCTACGCGGTGCTGTCTTGGGCTGATATGGCTAAGGATCTCGTTGCATGATGCTGCGAATTGGCTGGGTCACGCCATTCAACAACCGCACGGGTGTTGGAACGTTCAGCAAGTCTGTAACGGACGCGATTCCCGCCAAGCATGCCGGCCGTCAGATTGATCTGACAATCATCGCACCGGTCGTCGAAGGACTTTATCCAACCCACCACAGGTTCGTCGATATTGCTTCTGCGACGTCGGACAGCAAGTTCTACAGCATGTTCGACGTGCTGATATACAACATTGGTAATAACGAAGAGCATCATAAAGCGCTTTTTGATGTACTTCAGAACTATCCAGGCATCATTATCTGCCACGACTATGTATATCAGCATTTCCTCGCCAAGATTGTCCTTGATGGGAGCAGCGCTTTTGCCGATCTCGTAGCGCTGTTCGCGCGCTACGGCGAGCCAGAATCCATGCGGCGGATTCGGCAATCCAATATTACCCAGACGAAAGGCCTACACTACGCAATTTGGGATTCTGATCTGTGCGGCTTGGATCCCATGGGCGCGCCGCTCTTTCAGCTCGGTTCCGCGCTGATCGTTCACTCTGCTTATGCTGAAGCTTACGCCTCGCCGCGCTTCGATGGACCGGTGTTGCAACTCGGCATGCCCTGGGACCAGCGTCCGACCGCTGCCAGAGGTGTGGAACCTGTTGGTACACAGTCGCGCCAAACTTTGGTCTCGTTCGGGCATGTTCAGTCTACCAAGTGTATTGACGACATTCTTTTGGCTATCTCCAGTCAAAAGGTCTTGCGTGACGAGATAACCTATGTCGTGGCTGGATTTTCCGGTGCTACGGCCTATGTCGATCATCTCAAAAATATCGTCCGCGAACACAACCTCGAGCGATGCGTGAGGTTTGCCCTCGATCTGTCGCAGGACGAGTTGGAGATCCTCTGCGCTCAGGCGGACGCGTTCATAAACTTACGCTTCCCGAACACCGAAGGATCGTCCGTGTCGCTCATCGAGCAGCTGATCACGGCCAAACCCGTCATCGTTTTCAATACGGGCTGTTACGCAGAAATCCCGCACGATGCCGTCATCAAGGTTGCCACGCCACGGAACATCGATGCGATTGCCGATGCGATCCTTCGGTTGCGCCATGACAGGACCGGCTTGGCTGCGATGGGTCAACGTGGCCGCTCCTACGCGATGCGGAGCAGTTGCCGGAGCTATGTCGGCGAACTCCTCGATTTCATCATCCGTCATGAGGCCCTGCTGCGCCGTCGCGGAAATGCTCACGCAACCTGCTTGATCGATGTCGAATCTCTCGGCGGCGTCGAGGATGAAGCGGATGAGCATTGGGCGGAGACCCTCTCGACCGCACGGACGACGTTCGATCTCCTGAACCAAGGTCGCTTTGCTCTCGACCCGACTCTGATCGCGGATATCGGGCCGAACCGGATCGTCGATTACGCCCAGTCGGCGATCCTGCGACAAGGCATGAATATGCGGCTGACGCAGGCCTTGCAGGATTATTTTCGCGATCAGCCTGACTTGTACAGAGCCTCGAAAGTACTTCAGGCGGCCTATGAATTTGGCACACAACGAAACGTGGAGGAGGCGGAGTATCTGCCGGACGTCATTCCGCATGGGGATTTGAATTTTTGGAGAATTCTCGCAGTGCTCGACAGCGACATGCTCGCCTCCGTCGCGCACGGCTCGTTTTTCGGAAGCTTGCCTGCGCCACCGACCGACAATACAGCCCTACAAAACCTGGATGACAGCTTCATCCGGCGTCTCCGATTGTCGGAGGCACTGGAGTCGAGACCCTCCGAGGATTTGAGGGCGAATCCCGCGGATCTCATTTCGGTGATCCGCTGGCTGCGTCGGCGTGACCTGAGCGACAACAGAATGGTTCTCCAGCCGGTGCGGGTGGGGCAAACAATCAGTACAGGTTCGCCCGAACATCAGCGGTTTGTCCGCGTCTTCGGGTTTTTTGGAACGTCGAAAGAGCATCCTTGGTCTGGTCCGGAGCCTGGCTCGATCTATGTGGTTCCCGCCCCTGGGGCCAGAAAGGTTATTCTATACGGCGAGTTGCTTCACAGTGGCGTATCCATCAAAGTAAGCTTGGCGACCGAGATGGGACTTGATTGTACCTCTAAGAATTACTGTAGGGATAATGGATCTATCGAGATCGACCTTCCCGATAGCTCAGCAGCGACATCAGGCTCGCCACTTTGTTTGATCTTGGAAAGTCAGGGATGTCGATCGCCGGCGTCTTTTGGAAACTCAAGTGATCCCCGGCCGCTGGGCTTCTTGATGAGACAAGTCGCGATTCAATAACGCGGAATACTTCGGTGACAAATTCGTACGTGTAGGAGGGACCGCCTGTGAATTTGCTTGTCTACGGCGGCTGTCACGCGCTGATCTTGAAGCGCTTGATCGATGAGTTGGGGCCACGAGGTCGTCATCACGTTACGCTGCTGATAAATTTTCAGGTTGTTGCCTCTGGCCGACCTTTTCCTTATGAAAAAATTCGTGATTACGACGTCGTTATCTATTCGCCGATCCAGAACAAGGGTGATTACAATACCTCCTTCCTTCAAAAGGCTTGCGAAGAATACGGTGTTCCAACGATCTGCTTTCCCTGGTTAGAATGGCACGGTCATTCTCCCGGAGCGGACAAGGATTGGTTCTGGGGGCACCATGGCTGGTACTTTCCTGCTTTGGTCGAACTCAGCCGTGATTTTTGGGATTGCAGTGCGTTTTCTCGATTTGTTCGAGCGGAGTTTCCATCGCAAGACGTCATCCAAACATATTTTGCCGATACGACACGCAGGCTAAAAGAACAAGAAAAGTCTTTCGACTGTCAGGTTAAGATCTCAGATTTTATCCTTGATAACTACCATGATCGAAGGATGTTTCTGACTCCGGATCATCCGACGCTGGTACTTTATCGCTATGTCATCACCGAGATAGAGAATCTGGTGGGGACACAACTCGTTGCCTCCTGGCCTGCCGATCTTCCGGAGCTTCAACCCGAGGAACGAACCCCAATCCTGCCGCGGATCGCGGCCGAAACACAGCTGACCTTCGTTGATACGTCGTGGCGATCCGAGACTCAGCCCCTCGTGACCATGGACCTCGATGGATTTTTGGCACTGCATTTCCAGGCCGGTCGCCGCGCTCTGTCTCAGGGCGAAGGGATCGAGACTGTCCTGGCAACGGCAGCTCGCCCGACCTGGGTCGGATCCTCTCGGCACAGTGCCGCCGACGAGGGGCCGGTTGCGGTTCCCATCTTCACGCAGGTTTTGATGCGCCGCGCCGCACCGGTCGCCGGTCAGGCTCACTTCGAGGGCGAGATCCTGGCGACACTGACAGATCATCCACCGCTGGATGCCGTGCCGCGCAATGTCGACGGGTGGTGCAGATTTCGCAGCGATGATTGGACCTTCCGATCATAGGCTGAATGTTTGATCATGGATAAAAGGAGTCTTTAATGCAGGTAAATTGGGCTAGCCCGCGCTCAGAAATCGATCTTGAGAAGTGCTTTTTCTATCATACGATTGATTTCAAGGATGGAACTACGATCGAAGGACACTGGGACCTCCGGGGGCGGTATGCCGACTACACCGGACACATCAATCTGAACGATGCTCGTGTTCTGGATGTCGGGACCGCCTCCGGGTTCTTGAGCTTTTAGCCGAAGCGGCGGGTGCCCGAGAGGTTGTGTCGTTCGATCTCGATACGGCAGAGCGTCAGCATCTCCTGCCGTTTCAAGGAACACCCTACGTGACGGATCACGCGGCATGGGTTCGGGCCCAGACGGCGGCATTCGACACTTGGAAGAATGCGTACTGGTTCACGCACCAGAAATTGGGCTCGCGCGCACGGGCGATATACGGCGACGTCTACGATTTGCCGAACGGAATCGGGACCTTCGATGTCGTCATACTCGGAGCGATTCTCGAGCATCTTGGTGACCCGGTGCGCGCGATTGGTTCGATCGCCAGGGTCGCTTCGAAGCGGATCGTGATCAATACCGACATCATTTCAGGTGACGAGCCGATCGGGCGCTTCAATGGCGACCCGGCCTACCCCGAGCGATCCTATATCTTCTGGACCTACACTCTGGAAACGTATCGAAGAATCCTGGCGATCTGTGGTTTCGAGATCGAGAACGTCCACGACGACACCTACAAGGCGTTCTCCCCACTTGCGACGGACAAAGGTTGGGTCCAAACGCCGCGAACGACAATCGTTGCGCGACGGGTCGGATGATACCGTTCCGGCAAGCCGTCGCAGGAGCCAGCGCGGGGCTTGCGACCGGCTCTGCCGGCGGACTCCATCGGCGTTGCTCCGGGGAGTTTTGAGTCCACTCAAAACGCTAGGCTGGCAGCGACGTTACGGATGCCCCGTCGCCGAGAGCGAGTCTCGGTCGACGGACGACCGATTTACCAAGATCGCCGCGCACCTGCCGACAGTCACCTGGGGCAAGGAGCGCGTCGATGACCGGTCTATGATCGGCGGCCCGAATTGGACCTTCCACGGTCACCAGAAGAGGCCGTAGGAGGATTTCGCGTGCTCCATGGACAGCAGCGATATCGCCTTCGGTCTCATGCAGGCATCTCATTCCGAGGATCGTGCCCTTCGAAGTCGCGGCCGCGGGCGTCGTCGTCACAAACATCGACGAGAACTGGTCGGCGTAGGAACTCGCCGGCATCAGGGCCGCCCTCTGGACGGCCATCACGGGAGGAGGATCTCCAGACGCGTGAGCCCCAGGGACCGACGGGGAACCGCTTTGTTGCTTGTCTCAAAGGAAAGCCGGGCCGCATGACAGATCTCAGGTCGCGCCCCGCAATAACGTCGCGCTCGGATGAACGTGATGTGACGGGTTCATTAAACATGCTAGATCTACCGGCGATTCGGGAATTCGGGACCATCGTTCCCCCTATGGTGCCGGATCTTTGCACGATATTGCCAATTTGCACGCCGCCGCCCCGCAGGACGTCGGAGCGTTGGGCGCGGATGACGTTGCGTTGTTCTTTGTTTTCCCCTTCGCTCCACGCGCGCCGGGTCCGCTGGAACCACTGAGGAATGCAGCCAGGTGGGACGACATCACGTCTTTGCTGCCAAAGCGTCGCCGGACGTTTTTCAGGAGAAGCTCGACGCGTCGGACATCGTCGGCCGATGGAAGTGGGACATCGTCCACGACCGGATCTATGCCGACGCTGCGGTCGCGCTCCTGTTCAATCTCGAGCCCGCTGTCGCGCGGGCCGGGGCCTCGCTCGATCGCTACCTTGAAGCGGTCCATCCGGAGGATCGTGAGCGCGCGAGTCAGGACATCGCCACGAGCCTGCAGGCCGGGCGCGCCTACCGGCAGGAATACCGTGTGCGTTCGGTCGACGGCGTCACGCGCCGGATCCTCGCGCGCGGCCGGATCCAGCGTGACGCGGCGGGGCGTCCGAAGTGGGGCCGCGTTCTCCTCATCGACGTCACGCAGGACCATCCCGATCCGACCGGTGACGCGCGACCCGAGGCGCACCAGCATCCCCTGCCCCTCGCCGCCGAATACTGCATGGCCATGCGACAGGCGCTCTACGAGCTTCCAGAGCCACTCCTGCGTCGGATGAGCGACATGCTGCTCCTCGAGATCGGCCGTGCCATGGTCCGGGCCGAGAGCGCCGAGCAGCGCAACCAGATGAATTGAGGACCGCCGCAGGCGAGATCACCCGGGGACGAGTGAGCGACCATCGCGGATGAGCTTCAGCACGTCATGGGGCGGCAGGGGTGGGCTGAAGAGGTAGCCCTGGACCTCCGTACAGCCCTCCGCCCTGACGAAGTCCCGCTGCTCCGGCGTCTCGACGCCCTCGGCGGTGATGCGGGCGCCGAGATTGCCGGCGAGCGTCACGATCGCCCGGACGATCGCGGCCGTCCGGGGATTGGTCATCCCGGCGACGAAGGAGCGATCGATCTTCACCGTGTCGAAGCTGAAGCGGTGAAGGTAGCTCAGGCTCGAATACCCGGTGCCGAAATCGTCGAGGGCGATGCGGACGCCTTGGGCTCGCAGGCGTCGGATGCTCGCGCCCACCGCCTCCGCATCCTGCATCAGGATCGTCTCGGTGATCTCGAGTTCGAGGCGATGGGGCGCGAGGCCGGACTGTGCCAGGGCGTGGGCGACCGTCTCCTCCATGCTGATCTGCTGGAACTGGATGGCCGACACGTTGACGGCGATCTTCAGGGGCTCCGGCCAGGACGCTGCCTTGTGGCAGGCCTCCTTCAGCGCCCAGGCGCCGAGGGAGATGATGAGGCCGGTCTCCTCCGCGATGGGAATGAACGCGCTGGGTGGAATTGCGCCCTTCAGGGGATGCTGCCAGCGCATCAAGGCCTCGAACCCGGTGATGGAGCCGGTCGCGAGATCGACGATCGGTTGGTAGTGCAGCAGGAAGCCGCCCCGCTTCATCGCGGCGCGCATGTCGCGTTCGAGTGTATTGCCCGCATTGCCCGGGGCTCCCGAGTCCCGCGAAGCGCCGGAATCTCCCTGCGCTTGCATCGGGGAATCGTGGAAGCGGTAGGTGTTTCGTCCCGCGGCCTTGGCCTTGTACAGCGCCACGTCGGATCGCCGGAAGAGTTCGTTCCCGTCGAGGCCGCCGGAGCAGAGCGCAATGCCGATGCTCGCGCCCACCGAGACCCTGTGTCCACCGAGGTCGACCGGCCGGTTGACGGCCTCGATCACCCGTGCCGCCAGGTGGCTCGCATCGCCCGGATGCGTAATCGGCCCCAGAACCACGGCGAATTCGTCGCCGCCGAGGCGGGCCACCGTATCGCCGTCGCGAACGGCCGCCTGGAGACGCTCCGCGATGCAACGCAGGAGGCGGTCGCCGGCCAGGTGTCCCAGGGTGTCGTTGACCTGCTTGAAGCGATCCAGGTCGCAGGCGAGGACGGCGAACCGCGTGCCGTTCCGCGCGGCATCCCGCAGCGCCCGATCGAGCCGCTCCCAGAACAGCGTCCGGTTCGGCAGGTCGGTCAGGGGATCGTGCAGGGCCAGATGCGCGATGCGCTGCTCGTCGCGTTTGCGCTGGGTGATGTCGAAATGGGTGCCGACGACGCGCAGCGGCGCGCCGCTGGCATCGCGGCTGACGACCTTGCCCCGCGCCAGAAGCCAGATGTAGTGACCCTGCTTGGCCCGGAGGCGGTACTCGCACGCGAAGGTCGGCGTGCGGCCCTCGAAATGGTCCAGCATGGCACGCCGGGAGCGTTCGGCGTCGTCGGGATGGATGAGCGCGTTCCAGGACTTGATGTGGTGGCGGATCTCGCTCGCATCGTAGTCGAGCATGGCGGCCCAGTGCTCCGAGAGTTCGACCTCGCCGGTGGGCACCGACCAGTCCCAGAGGCCGTCGCTTCCGCTGCTGAGCGCGAGGGCCAGGCGTTCCTCGCTGACGCGCAGCGCATCCTCCACGGCCTTGCGCTCGGTGATGTCGCGCAGCGAGGTGACGTAGCCGGTCGGGCGCTGAGTGACGGGGTCGCGCGCCAGGCTCTGCGAGACTTCCATCGGAAGCCAGCGGCCGTCCTTGCAGCGGTAGCGCTGGCACGTCGAGGCTTGGTCGATCCGGCCCCCGGTCAAATCGTCGAGCACGCGGCGGAACGCATCGACGTCGTCGGGATGGACGAAATCCAGGGGCTTGGTCCCGATCAGCGCATCCGGATCGTAGCCCAGCACCGTTCTGACCGACGGTGAGACGTAGCGTCGGGTGGTGTCCATGTCCGACCAGATGATGACGTCCGTCGTCGTCTCGGCCAGGAGGCGGAAGCGCTGCTCGCTCGCGCGCAGGGCATGCTCCGCCGCGCAGCGCTGCCCGGATTCCACCTCGCTCGCGCGCCGGGTCTCGTACAGGCGCAGGTGCGCTTCCACGATCAGGGCCAGATCCTGAAGCTGGCGGATCGCGCCCGGGGGCAGATCGGTTCTCGGCTTCCGGTCCATCACGCAGAACGTGCCGAGATTGAGCCCGGACCGCAGCGCGAGGGGGATGCCCGCGTAGAAGCGGGCATGGGGCTCGCCGGTGACGAACGGACTCCTGGCCGAGCGCGCGTCGCGGGCAAGATCACCGATGATCAGCGGGGTGTTGCCCGCGCCCCGGATGGTCAGGTCGCAGAACGCGCCCTGGCGCGCCAGGCTGTCGATTTCGATCCCGACCTTGGCCTTGAGCCAGACCCGGTTCTCGTCGACCAGTTGAACGGCCGCCATCGGAGCGTCGAAAAGATTCGCGGCCATTCTGCAGACCGCGTCGAGATGAAGATCGGGGTCGGAATCCATGATCTTGAGATCGCGCAGGGCCTTGAGCCGCATGCGCTCCTCGTTGGCATCCAACATGGGTTCGGCTCCCGGCCTTCAAAGGATCAGCGCAAAAACAACCTGTATAAGAACATTTGGTCCAAAATTATTCCTCAAAGGCGATTTTAACACGTATCAGGCTAGAATATTGGTTCATAGTTCGTGAATGTCTCCATCCGGCTCGCGGGCCTGGTCGAGGGGCCGTCGCGCGATCCGGCTGCCTGCTCGATGGTCGGCCCGTCGACATCGTCGCGCGGCCGACCCGTTAGCTTGGACCGTTGGGCTCGCCGGGTCGGGCGGCGGACGGGGCATGGCCTGTCCATGTGACCAGGACGGGACGCCCCCAGACCAAGGCGACCACCATATCCCGGCCGATACGGGCAGAGTTCGGATTCTTTAGAATGCCTGGGCGCGACGCCACGACGGGCGACGGTCGGCAGGACCGGAATCAGATTCGGGCCCGTGGAGAACAATCCTTGCCTTGTGCGCCTGCATCGCGGCGGAGGCTCGCCTGAAGTGCCAATTCGGCCGTGCGATATCCACAGATAATTTGTTTCTCAAGATTTAATGTATTTGCTTCCCGTGAAAATCAGTAATTCATATCAAAAATTTCTTCATTATCGGTTATGTTTGCTGTATTTTTACCTATGATACTGATGAGATTTACGTTGAATATGTTGTCTTGACTGCCGGGCTGGGCTGGTATGTCGGCAGCCTGCAGCGATCGCACGGATGGCGGCGGTCTCGATATTCCCGGTGCGTCCCCAAATTCTATCGGCATTTCAATCTGATGGCCGAACGCCTCCGGAATCGGATAACAAACATCAATGCAAAGCGTTTCGCTCGCTTTTGAGGTGAATGTTCTGGTATAAGGCATACGACATTGTGAACTCTACGGAGGATTGGCGATGGCGGCCCGAGTCAGTAGCGTCCGCGCAATTCGGTTCGCGCTCGATGGAGGCTGCAGGTCGAGCCTGTGGGAGGGGACGAACCGGCCCTGCAGGCGGGCGGGCTGACGGTTTTTTAGCGGCGCACTCGGTATTTCGACGGACATGCCCCAGGGCGAGGACAATGCTATCAAGCACGTATTCCCGCGAATCATGTTCGTCGCATCCCAATCTCCAGCAACACGCATGTTCGCACTGCCCGCGGTACGGATTAATAGGGATCAGGAGATCACACAGGTAGTCTCGCTGTTTCATGCGAGTCGTGAGGGCAGGATAAAAGAACAGCTCCGAGTATGGCGGTAATGTCAGATACGAACAAAGATGGAAGCGCAGGAGAGATTGGGCATCGTATCAAATCGTTGCGACGGTCTGCCGGCCTCAGCCAAGCAAATCTAGGCAATGCCCTCGGCGTAACATTCCAGCAGGTCCAGAAATACGAGAGCGGCCGAAGCAAGATTGCGGCAGAGAAGCTTCATCGCATTGCCCAAGCTCTCGGCGTCGACATCAACTACTTCTACGAGTCGAAGCCGGAGGCCGGTTCGGCCGAAAAATCTCCCGACGGTACTTATTCGCAGGCGACACCGGAAAGCGCCTTGTTCAAGGAATCCTTCGACAAGATCAAGGATCCGCGCGCGCGTTACCTGCTCGCAGAACTGGCCCGCGTCTTCAGCGAGATCGAATCAGGTCGGTAGCGCTTCCGCACCGACGGATCGGCCGCAGCCCCGCGCCATGTGCATCCTGGAGCGGGCGAACCTGTTCCGCATCGGCGACGAGGTCGAGATCCTCCGCTCCGAGACTCCCTGGAGTTCGACTGGCGCGATGTGACCGCCGAGGCGGTCGCGATGTCGCTGTGAGGTCCGGTGCCGCGCGCTCCGACACACGGTCTCCACCCTGTCCATGGCGTCGCTGACGGGACCGTCGGCAGCCCCTTGCCTCGCGGAGGCACCTGCCGCTAAATAAGAACGAAGCAAGAACTCGTTCGGCGCGGCTGGGACCGTGCGGCGCAGGAGAGCAGCATGGCCCTTGACTGCTCGCGCCGCGCCGGCCTGGACCTGAGCCCGCGCGCCGGCCGGCGAACATGACGGCCGCCGCCATGGTGGCCCCGAGGGCTGGCCGCACGCTGTTCTTCTTCGAGAAACCGTCGGCGATGCGCCAACTCCAGCGCTTCTTCCGCTCGCCCGATACCGTTTGCGTCTCCGCCGAGGGGCACCTCCTCACCGCCGAGGAGCCCGGTGAGATCCGGCCCGAATGGAAGCCCTGGCACTTCGAGGCCCTCCCCATCGTGGTCGACACCATTCCGGTGCGCTGCGGCACGAGCCGCTCGGGCCAGTCGCATGCGGGTAAGCTCGCGGCGATCGGTCAGGCGCTGCGGGGCGTCGAGCGCGTGATCATCGCCACCGATCCGGGGCGCGAGGGCTCGATGATCGCCTGGGAGGTGCTGGAGCATCTCGGCTGGCGCGGGCGCGTCGACCGCCTGAAACTCGGCGCCCTCGACGACGTCTCGATCCGGCGCGCCTTCGCGGCCCTGGCACGGGAGCCGGATTCCGGCGCGCGCGACTACGCCGCCTACCTGGAGGCCCTCTGCCGCCAGTACGAGGATTATCACCTCGGCCTCAACGGTACCCGCGCCATCTCGCTCAAGCTGCGTCCGGCCGCCTTCCGCGAGCCCTGGCGCTTCGGCGGCGTGCAGTCGCCGACGCTCGCCATCCTGGCCGACCTCGAAGAGCGCATCCGGTCGTTCGTGCCGCAGGACTTCTTCAAGGTCGCGCTGCACCTCGAGACGGCCGAGGGGGCCGCCCTGACCCTGTGGCACATGCCCAAGGACCGGATCTTCGAGCGGGAGGCGGCGGAGGTGATCCGGGCCGCCGCCGCGGCCTGGTCGGGGCCCCTGGCGGTGGAGCAGCGCGACCAGCGCCGCGCGCCCCCGCGCCTGTTCTCCAAGGACACCCTGGCCCGGCGCTGCGCCAAGCGCTTCGGCTGGGATCCGCAGCAGACCGCGCGCCTCGCCCAGGAGCTCTACGACCAGGGCTACCTCAGCTACCCGCGCACCGAATCCGAGTCCCTGCCCGAGGGGCAGGCCGGGGACGCCGCCGCCGTGCTGGCCGCCGTGGGGAGCGTGCTGCCGGACGTGGCGATCCTGACGGCGGCGGGGCCTCCGGTGATCCGGCGCGGGGCCAAGGGGCACTACGTCCGGGATCCGGGCGAGCACCACGCCATCGTGCCCCTGCGCAAGGTGCCCGCGCCGGGCCGGCTCGCCGCCGACCTGTTCCGCCTGTGGGACCTCGTGGCGCGGGCCTACTGCGCCGCGCACCTGCCCGACGGCATCGATGCCCGCACCGTGGCGGCGGCGGAGGTGGCGACGCCGCTGGGGGCCAAGCGCTTCAGCGTGACGGGGCGGGTCGTCCGCGTGCCGGGTTGGCGCGCGGTCTACGGCACCGAGGCGGAGGCGGATGTGGATGCCGTGCCCGGAAAGGCGCGGGCCGAGGACGAGGCCAGCGCGGGGTCGCTGCCGCCGGTGCGGGACGGCGCGGGGGCGAGCGCCACCGGGGCCGACATCGCCG
>NZ_BPQL01000061.1 GCF_022179225.1 Methylobacterium goesingense | reverse complement strand
TCGCGGCTCTCGGCATCGGCCGGGGGCGGACCGAAGCGGTTCTCCTGTTGGACCTCGTCCGCCCGGTAGAAGCCGGTCTCGCGGCCCCGGTCGTTGAAGCGCGGAATCGGCGAGAGGCCGGCGGCTCCGGCCCCGACGATGAGGCCCTTCACGGCGCCGGCCTTGCCTTCGAAGGCCGGGCCGCCGCTGCTCGGCAAAGGCGGCGCTTCCTGCCCGTCCGTGATGAAGACGAGGTCGGTGCCGAGTTCCTCCGCAAGGGCGATGCTACGGAACAGGCCGGCGGAGATCCGGCTGTCGCCCTCCCAGGCCATGCGCCAGTCGATCGCCTCCAGCGCCCCGTCGATGGGCGCGAAGCCCGCGCAGGTCTCGATGGGTGTGAACAGCAGGAAGGGCCGGCGCTCGGTGAAAAGGCCGAGGGCGAAGCGCGAGCCGCAGGGCAGGCCGGCCACGAGGTCGCGGAGCGCCGCCTTGGCGGTTTCCAGGCGGCTCGCGGGCTGCCCGTCGGGATCGGCATAGTCGCGCACGTTCATGCTGCCGGTGATGTCGACGACCGCCAGGACCGCGACCCCGTCGCGGGTCAGGACCAGGGGGCGAGCCGCGAAGGTGAGGGCCACCAGCGTGAGGGCGCCGGCCAGGAGGCGCAGGCGCCCATCCGCGAGATTGCGGGCAACCAGGCGCGACAGGCTCATGGCTGGCCCCGCGGCTGACCCGGAATGTCGGTCCAGATCTTCTTCGGCTCGGCCTTCAGCTCATCGCCGGACTTGCGGTCGAAATCGGGAAAATCGCGCAGGAGGCGCGAGGCCACGTCGAGGTTGAACTTCGCGTCCCAGAAATCCGGCCGGCCCTGGAGCGCCCGCCGGTATTCCTGGCGCGCGAGGGTGATGCGGGGGCCGGCCGGGTCGAGGTCCCCGCGCTCCAGAAGATCGAAGGCTTGGCGCAGATGCGCGTTGGCGAGGGCGTAGCGGGCGCGGGCGGCGCGCTCCACTTCGCCGGCCCGGTCGAGGGCCTCGATCAGCGGCTCGATCGCCTCCACCGCCCCACGCCGGGCCAGGTGCTGGACGCGGGCGAGGAGGAGCGCGGGGGCCGCGTCACGGGGGACCGCGACGTCGTTCCCCCCGGCGAGCGACCGGATCGCGGCGTTGTCGCGCGTGATCCGCCAGGCCCCCGCGAGGAGGCCGAGGGTGACGGCGAGCATCAGGAGCGGCAGGGCAACGATGATGAGCGGGCGCGCCCGCCCCCAGACCCGTCCGAGACCAAGCCGGAACATCCCGGCACCGATCCCGCCCGTGGGCGGGAAGCGGCGCGCCGGCGCGGTGGCGAGCGTCGTCATGCGGCGAACCTCGGGGGGACGGCGGGATCGGTCGCGGACTTGCCGGTCGGGAGCTTGCCGTTCGCGAGCTTTTCGGTCGCTCGCGCGACGACGGGGACGGGGCGGGTCCGGCGCAGGTCGGCCTCGCAGAGCTTGGCACCCACGAGGATCGCGAGGCCGAACAGGCTGAGGCCATAGGCGAGGCCCGCGAGATCCCGGCGCGGGCGCTGCTCGGTATAGGGGATCGGGTCGCGCTCCAGGCGCTCGATCTGCGCGATGGCATCGGCTACTGCGTCGGCGCCCTCGGCCTCGAAGGCCCGGTAGGGCGTGCGCAGGCTCTTGAAGAACAGGTCGAGATGGCGCTCCGGCGCGGCCTGCGGTGTATCCTCGCCGGACGGCCGGTCGGAGATC
This sequence comes from Methylobacterium goesingense, assembly GCF_022179225.1. Classification (GTDB taxonomy): domain Bacteria; phylum Pseudomonadota; class Alphaproteobacteria; order Rhizobiales; family Beijerinckiaceae; genus Methylobacterium; species Methylobacterium goesingense. Next base: position 48,905 of record NZ_BPQL01000061.1, on the reverse strand, counting down.
GAGGGCGATCCCTTGGTGCGCAGGAAGAGCCAATAGAGGTTCGGATGCAGCCGGGTGAACGCGGCCCGCAAAGTGTCCTGCACGCGCGGGTCGATGACTGCCGCCCCGTCCGACACCAGCAGCAGAGCGCGGGAGGTGGCTGGGCTGGCCGGGCCGAACTGTGACAGGCCCATGGCGAGGCCGCGCGCGATGTTGGTGTAGTCGAGTCCCGGCCGGTCGATGGCCGCGATCGCGGCCCGCACCGCCGCATGGCGATCGGTCATCGGCACCACGAGCATCGGCGCCGTCGAGAAGGCCGTGACGGCGAACTGGTCATGCGCCCGGCTGCCCACGAAGGCGGCGAGCAGGCGGCGCGAGGCGGCGGCCTTCGATTCCTCGATTCCGGAGGGCTGCCGCCCCGCGAAGGTCTCGTTCATGCTGCCCGAGCGGTCGATCAGGATCGAGACCTGGGCGCCGATTCCCATCCGGGTCAGGGTCTCACCCTGACGGTATGGGCCGGCGAGCGCCAGGATCAGGGCCGCGATGGCGAGGATGCCGCTTGCACGCAGGGCCCAGCCGAGCGCCCGCGAGAGCCCGTCGGCCGGCCCGGCCGCAATGGCGGCCACCGGTGTGATGCGCTGGGCGGAGGTCAGCAACGGGAGCAGCGCGAGGGGCAGGAGCCAGAAGAGAGCCGGATGGTCAGCGGAGAGGCGGGCGAGGGCGTTGCTCATGCGGCGCGCTCGGCGCGTGCGAGGCGCTGGCCGAGGGACGCAAGGTCCCCGAGCGAGAACGCGTCGTGGCCGGCGCCCGGTCCGAAGAAGGTCCGCCGCGAGGCCTCGAAAAAGCGGGCTAGCCCCGCCGCCTCCCCGCGATAGGCCGGATGGGCGTCTAGGAAGCCGGGCAGGTCGTCGGCGAGGAGGCGCCGGCCGGCGGCGGCGTCGATGGCATGGTGGAGCGCCAGGAGCGCGTCGCGTTGGCCGGTCGCCGCCTCCGGCTCGCGGGCGAGGGCGCGAAGGCGCCGGGCGGCGATCGCGAAGGGGCGCCCGCGCCGGGCACGGAACGGCCACCAGGTCCGGTCGCGGGCGAGCCCCGCGAACCCCAGCAGGGCGAGGGCGGCAGAGCCGGCGGCCCCCATCAGGAAGGCGCGCGGATCGCCGGGGCCGACCTGCCCGTCGGGGCGCATGTAGTCTCGCGGATCGTCCCGGGCGGGGGGTTGCACCTCCCGCAAGGGCGAGACGTTGAAGGACCAGGGCGGCACTTCGGCCTTCGCGGTGGTGGCGCCGTGCTCGCTCTCGCTGACGAAGGTGACAGTGAAGCCCGGGATCTCCAGGGTGCGAGCGTCAAGGGCGGCGTAGAAGTTCTGGTAAGTCAGGGCGAGGCGCACGCGCCGGGCATCGCCCATGTCGGACTGCGACACGGAGACGGTGCGCAGATCGAGCCAGTAAGTCAGGGCGCCGGGCTGCGGCAGGGACGCCGCCTGGACCCGGAAGCCCGGCTCCACCACGAGATCGACCTGGGCCTGGACGAGATCGCCGAGGAAATAGCCGAAGGGACGCGGCGTCCGCACCTCCACCCCGCGCACCTGCGCCTCCGCCGGGGCGGGGAGGGCGAGGCAGGCGGCGAGGAGCACGAAGCGGCCGGTTCGGAGAACGGGACCGTCTGGGAGGATCGTCATGCGCCCCTTCATGTGCCGAGGAGGTGACGGCTGACCGCGTCGGGATCGAAGCGGCCGGCGAGGCGAAAGGGCGGACGCCCATGGCGCGTCGCGACACGCCGCAGGGTCTCGGCCCGCTCCGCCTCGCGGGCGATCCAGCGCCGACGCAGGCTCGGTCGCATGAACACCACCCGGCGGCCGGCGCCCTCCAGATCGTCGAGTTCGAGAAGACCCCAGTCCGGCAGGCCCTCGCTCTCGGCGGCATCGCCGAGCACGACCGGAACGAGGTCGTAGCCGCTCAGGGACGCGAAGACCCGCGTGATCAGCGCCTCCGGCCACCGGAAATCGGAGATCAGGAAGACGATCTTCGGGCGCCCGTCGAGGCGGTGGGCGGCCTCGGCCATTCCCTCGGCGCCGGTCCCGGTGCAGGCCGTGCCAGCGAGGCGGCGCGCGACCTCGGCGGCACGGCCGCGTCCCCGGCTCGCGGGCAGGAACACGTCCTCTCGCACCGCCGCGTCACAGCCGATCAGGCCGAACGGGTCGCCGATCCGGGTCGCGGAGGCGGCGAGCCCGGTGCAGAAGGTGGCTGCCAGGGCCATGCGGTCGGCCTCGCCGGAGAAGCGCATCGAGGCGGAGAGGTCGAGGAGCGCCCAGACTTCCACCAGGGTGCGCGCCTCGAAGCGCCGCACATAGGTGCCCTCGAAGGGGTCGCGCAGGGTGGCGCGTACGTCCATGCGGCGCGCATCCGGCATGCGCAGGAACGGCACCTGATCGCGGAACGTGCCGAGGCCACCGGCCTCGCGCCCGCGATGGGCGCCGGGGCGGGTGCCGGGCAGGCGCCCACGTGGCCGGTAGACGATGTCGGGCTGATCGGCAGGCTCTGTCATGGGGCCGGCACGGTCTCGAACACCGCCCGGACGAGGTCGGGCACGATGCTGGCCCGGCGCATCTCGTAGATCGGCTCCAGGAAGACCCGGTGTCCCATGATCTCGGGAAAGATCGCCCGGATGTCCTCGGGCACCATCCAGTCGCGCCCCTCCAGCCAGGCCCGGACGCGGGCGGCGCGGACCAGGAAGGCGACGCCGCGCGGCGAGGCCCCGCCCTGGACCAGGGCCTCCATGTCGATGCCGGGGAGACGGATCCCGGCGTCTCCCGGCCGCACCAGCGCCTCCCAGAGCCCAATGACGTAGGCCTCGATGGCCGGGCTCGCCTGGATGCCGTGCTGGATCGCGGCGGCGATGCCGGGGAGGGCGGCGTGGTCGAGGACGGCGCCCGGGATGGCGGCGATCAGCGCGTCGGTGTCGTGGAAGCGTGGGTCGAAGACCAGGGCGCGGCGGGCCCCGGCGTCGCGGGGCGCCTCCAGGCCGATCTCCATCAGGAAGCGGTCGCGGGCGGCGGCCGGCAATTCGAAGGTCTCCTCGCGCTCGACGCGGTTGCGGTCCGCGAACACCTGGAGGTTGGGAAACCGGTACTCGCGGTTGAACGCGGTCAGGGTGCGCTCGGCCATGAGGCGCAACAGCAGGGCGTGGACCTGGGGGCGGGCCCGGTTGATCTCGTTGAAGAAGAAGATCGACAGGTCCTCGGATCGCCGCAGGACCGGTCCGGGCTCGACCCGGGGGCGACCGTCATCGGCGAGATAGGTGTGGTAGACGAGGTCGGTCGGCATCATGTCGACGGTGCCCTCCACGCGCTCGTAGGCCCCCCCGAGGGCGCGGGCCACGGCGCGCAGCAGCGTGGTCTTGCCGACGCCGACATCGCCTTCGAGCAGCACGTGGCCGCGCGCGAAGAGCGCGATGGTGAGGAGCCGGATTGCGCGGTCCTGCCCGAGCACTGCCCCGCCCACCGCGGCCTCGAAGCGGCCGGCCGCCGCGCGCCAATCGGTGAGCATCGCATCGCCGGAGCGGAACTGGTTCATGAAGCCTGCCTTGGGGGAAACGACCGCGACCGTCGCGGTACCGGACGCGCGGTCGTCCCGAGGGTCGTCCGAAGGATCGGTGCCTTGTCACGCGGTGCGGACCTCGGTGGGACGCGCCCAGCGAGGTCCAGTGTCCGGTGACGGTCGGTGCGTTCAGTTGGACGACAGCTTGGTGACGTCGTACTCGAACTTGCCGGTCTTCTTGGCGGCCTCGATGCGCTTCTTGTTGCGCTCTTCCATGGCCTTGATCGACTCGGACTGCTTGTTCAGTTCCTTGGGGTCGTGCTTGGGATCGTACTTGGTGCCGGCGATCTTCTCGGGGAACCCGGGCTTGGCCTCCCAGCAATTGCCGGCCGCCTTGCACTTCGTGCCGTCATAGGCCTGGGCCGGCATCGCGAGCAGCGCACCCGCACCGATCGCCAGGGCCGTGATGAGTGTCCGCATGGTCGTCTCCTCCATCTGATCGTTGTTGCGGCTTTGCCGTTTCGTGCTTCACGGATCGACACCGTGGCGGGCTCCACGGCGCGCCGTGACTTCCTCGGACGCTACTCCGCCAGCGGGGGACACTGGCCCTTGACGTCCTTGGGGAAGGTCTCGCCCTGCTTGTAGGGCGTGTAGTTCTTCTTCTGCGCGTCGGTGAGCCAGACGGCATCCTTGACGGGACCGGTATAGAGATGTCGGATCCAGGCGATGACCTGGAGCATCTCGTCGGGCGTCAGGTTCTCGTTGTGCGGACCCATCATGCCGTTGGCGCCGCCGAAGATCGTGGCGAACAGGCCGGTGTCCTCGGTGTTGGCCGGATAGGTCCAGTAATTGTCGTTGAGACCCGGTCCGAGCTTGCCCTCGGCCAGGTGGCCGTGACAGCCGGAGCACGAGGTGGCGAAGAGAGACTCGCCGTTGCGCAGGCAGGACTTGTCGTCGATGTAGGCATTATTGCCGGATTGGAAGAACTGCTTGACCGCCGGGGTGTCGCGGCCACCCTCCTTGCCCTCCGCGACGTTGAGCTGCTCACCCGTGACCGTGTTGCGAAAGACGAAACCGGTCTGGGGGCCGGCGGCGGGCTGCGCCAGGGCCGCGACGCCGCCGAGAACGGCGGCGAAGCTGAGGCAGATGGCCAGGATGCCGTGGGACTCACGCATGAATTCGACCTGATGACGCCGGACGGCTGACCGGCCGGGCGGGGCTGGACCGGGTGCCCATCGGGACACCGGCGAGGGATCGGATCTCGGCGCGGACGCGTCGCGCGCCGCTTCAGTTGGTGACGGGGACGAGGGGCACGCCGTCCTGCGCCAGGATCGCTTCGATCTTCGGCCTCGCCTTGACGATCGCCGCATCGAGGGCGGCCTTCAGGGCGGCATCGTCCCGTCGCACGCCCATGGACTGATCGAAGCTCTGGGGCATCTTCCGGCCGTCGCTGCGGGTGGTGTCGTCGGGCACGAGGGTCATGCGCAGGGGTTGGGCCGAGTCCTTCACGTAGCGGGCGACGTCCGGGCCGAAGGCGACCGCCACGTCGGCCTTGCCGGTGGCGACCTCGCTGACCATCCGGGCCGGATCGATCTGCGTGTAGGTGTTGCGGGCCGCGCGGAAGTTCACCAGCGAGTAGAGGTAGGCCATGTCCTCCTCGTAGCGGCCGATATCCTTCAGCATGACCTCGCCGGGGGTACCGAAGCCGACCACCATGTGGTCGACGGTCTTGAGGCGCGGGTCCGCCCAGGACTTTACGTCGAGGTCGCGGTCGGCGCGGGTGATGAACACGTAGCCGCTGCGGTAGTACGGCTTCGTCGTGAGCACCCGCTGGTCGTCGCTGTCGAGGCCGACCACCACGTCGCAGAGCTTCTTGTCCAGGCTGTCGCGCACGAGGTAGATCGCCGCCTTATCCGACCAGACGAACTCGGCCTTGCGCCCCATCGCTTCGGCGATCGACGCGGCGATGCGGTTCTCGAGGCCGCTGCCGTCCTTGAGCGAGAGCGGCGGCTGGTTGGCGGCGCAGACCCGCAGTGTCTTGCCGTCGGGCGCGGGCGTCGCGGCGCCTTGCGCGAACGCGACCCCGCCGAGAGCGAGAAGGGCCGCGACAGACAAACATCCTTTGGCGAAGGACATGGGAGCGTTTCCGTTCATCTCGATGGTCGGATTCTTTTTGGGACCGGGACGCGGCGCGTCGGGCGCTGCCCCCCTCCCCACGAAGGGGGAGGGGGGACACGCTCACGGTGCGGGCGCGGCCTTGGCGTGCCGCTTACTTCGCGGCCGCCGTCTGGTACTCGCCGACGCTCGGATCGTCGTAGGGGCCCTTGCCGTTCAGCGAGAACACCATCACGCCGCCGCCCATCTGGGTGTAGTTGGCGAGCTTCTTGAAGGCGCCTACCGCGCCGAGGCCAGCGGTCGGGTCCTGCAGGTCGAAGACCAGGCCGACGCCCGGCCAGCCGCCGACGCCGTAGTAGATCGCCACGTACTGCTCACCCTTGTGCGTGTAGGTGATCGGGTAGCCGATGGCGCCGGAGGGCATCTTGAACTTCCAGAGAAGGTCTCCGTTGTCCGAGTTGCGCGCCTTGATGTAGCCGTCGAGGGTTCCGTAGAAGACCAGCCCGCCGGCGGTGGCCGTCGTGCCGCCCCAGACGGCGAAGCGCTCCATCTTCTCCCATTTGAACTCGCCCGTGATGGCGTTGTAGCCCTTGATCTGACCCAGACCTTCGTAGTTCTGGCGATCGCCCTTCGGGCCGGGATACATGTTCAACGTGGCGCCGACGAAGAACTGACCGGCACGATAGGGCAGCATGAAGGGCTCCCAATCCATGCAGATGTGGTTGATACCCATGAAGAAGAGCTTCCGCTCCGGATCATAGGAATCGTGCCCCTGGTTGTGGTAGCCCATCGCCGAGGGACAGATGTCCTTGGCGAGGTGATCCATCCGGGTGCCGTATTCGGGATCACGGACGGGCTGGCCGGTCTTGAGATCCACCGATTTGAAGACGTTGACGGTGTCGTCGATCTTGTTGGCCGAGACCAGTGAACCATCGGTCCGGTCGAGGGTGTAGACGATGCCGTTGCGGTCCGGATGGGTCAGGAGTTTGCGGTCCTTGCCGTCCTTGTCCTTCTGGTTCGACAGCATCATCACGTTGACGCCGGCGTAATCCCACTCGTCGTGCGGGGTCTTCTGATAGCCGAACTTGGCCTCGCCCGTGTCGGCGTCGCGGCCAAAGATGGTCATCGTCCACTTGTTGTCGCCCGGACGCATGGTCTCGTTCCAGGGCGCCGGATTGCCGGTGCCGAAGTAGATCAGGTTGGTGCCGGGATCGTAGGCGTACCAGCCCCAGTTGGTGCCGCCGCCGATCTTCCAGGCATCGCCCTCCCAGGTGGCGGTACCGAGGCCCTTCTGGCCGTAATGGGCGTTGCGGATATTGAAGTCGTCGGCCAGCAAGAGGTCCTTGTCCGGGCCGGTGGCGTAGGCGCGCCAGACCTGCGCGCCGGTCTTCACGTCGTAGGCGGTCAGATACCCGCGTACGCCGAGTTCGGCGCCGGAGGAACCGATGATGACTTTGTCCTTGACCACGTAGGGCGCGATCGTCAGCGTCGAGCCGACCTTGATGTCGGAGTTCTCGACCTTCCAGACCGTCTCGCCAGTCTCCGCGTTGAGCGCCATGACGTTGCCGTCGAGCAGCGTCTTGAGGATGAGCGCCGGGGTCTTGCCGTCGCCGGGCCAGTAGGCGAGGCCGCGATTCACGAGATCGCAGCAGGCCACCGCGCGGGCGGCCGGGTTCTGCTTGGGCTTGTCCTGCCAGAGGATCTTGCCGGGATCGTCGAGGCCGAGGGCGAAGGTGTTATTCGGGAAGGAGGTGTGGATGTACATCTTGCCATCCACCACCACCGGGGCACCCTCGTGCCCGTTGAGGAGGCCGGTGGAGAACGTCCAGGACACCTTCAAGTCCTTCACGTTGCTCGTGTTGATCTGCTTAAGCTGGCTATAGTTGTCGGAGTCGTAGTTCTTACCGGGCATCACCCAGTTGGAATCGTCCTTCGCCATCTCGACGAGCTTGTCGTTCGCGAAAGCGATGCTCGTCAGGCCGAGGGGCGCCAGGGCGCCGATGGCCAGCAGTGAGACCGAGCCAAGAAACCTGTTCATCTGAACGTCTCCTTCCCTGATTGCCGCGTCCGTCGACCTTACGGTCCGGCGCCGCCTTTGATTTCACCGGGTCAGCAAAAGCATCCGCATCGATTTGCGAACACACTTGTATTTATAAGAAAACACTGAGATGAAGTGCTTCTTATGAAAGATTTATTACTGAACCCTTGGCTATTCATAAAAGCATTTGTCAGATGCGGTGTCTGCGGCCAGTTGGCCTTTTTTTGCCGGGAGCAAGTGGCAATTTTGAAAGTGCGATCCGGAACAGATCAAATGGAGATTTACTTTTAAGCGTAGCGTGGAAAGATCGAATTGACAGTCCGGTCCCGTCAGACCGAATGTGACACCCACCGGAAGGCTCACCCGTCACGCAAGAGACTTGGCAACATGGTCCGTCATCTTAGATTTTTCTTATTTTGTACCATCGGATGCGCCATGCCCGTGCAGGCCGCACGGCTGACTCTGGACGATCCGGTCTCGAACTGGCCGCGTACACCCACGACCGACAAGGTCGATTTCGCGACCCGAATGGGCAAAGCATTCTCGAGCCTGTCACCGCAGCTCGACATGAATTATTTCATCCGTTGCTTGGAAGAGACCGCCAATATTGGTAATCCCCGCGACACGAAACTTGAGCAGGCGGTGAAGATCTGCGTCTCGGTCCACCAGAAGGCCGACGAATAGCCGCCCGGCGGACAGGAGCAGCGTCGCGATGCCATGCGTCCGGACAGAAAGAGGGCCGCCTGCCTGGATCCGCGCCTGCCTCGGGCTGATCTTCGCGGGGTGGGCCGGAACCGCCGGCGCGGAGGGAGAGCGTCTGGCGGCGCTCTATCCGCAGGACGGTCGCCGCGAGTTGAAGGGCGCGGATTACGACCAGTATCCGGGCGCCGGCATCCTGTTCTGCCGGGCGGACGGCATTCCCCGCAAGGCGGCCGCCGCCTGGCTCATCGGCAATCAACGCCTCGTGGTGCTCAACGCCCACAACTTTCGCAGCCGGCACCTGGAGCCGACGCGGGAGGTCGCCGACTGCTTCTTCCAGATCGCAGGGCGGAACTACGAATTCGCGCCGGAAACGCTGCACCTCGGTACCGTGCCGGGGGCCATGTCCCTGCACATTACCGACGATTGGGCCCTCGTGGATCTCGCGCAGGCGGCCGAGGACGTTCGCCCGCAGCCGGTCCCGGCTGATCCGACCCTGCAAACCGGCAGCGAGGCCGTACCCATCGTGATGGTGTCACCGGGGGGCCATGCGAATTACCCCGGCCAGAGCAGCCTCGAAGCCTGTTCGATCCGCCAGATCGATCCGCCGAGCGAGGACGCGATCCGTCGCGTCCGCCACGATTGCAACAACGGCTTCGGCGGCTCGGGCTCGGGCCTGTTTGACACGAGCGGCCGCCTCATCGCCCTCCACAGCGCATCTCTGTCGATGAACTCACGCCGCGCCTTCGACATCGAGTACCATTACGGCTCGGCCCTGATGTTCGAAGGGGCGTTGCTGGATGCCATCCGCGCGCGCCTCACCTCGACTTCGAAGGTCCGCTAGATTTCGGCATCGGTGAAGCGGCGCTCCGGCCGGACCGCGATATCCCGCCGGCTGCGATGGAGGACCTTGCTTCAGGCAATGGTCCCGCGTCCGGCACTTCGCGCGCGGCCCCGAACCCTCTCGCTCTCAGAACGCGTAACGCACCGTGCAGTACGGCATGCGCTCCGCGAGCAGGGCTTTGAACCGGGCGAGCCATTTGCCCTTCCAGCCGGTGCGGTAACGCAGGTTCGCGCCGCCGCCCTCGGAGACCTTGGCCTCCTGAATGTCCGGGCGCCAGAGCAGGTCCTCGGCCTTGGGGTGCCAGCCGAGATTGACCGCGTGCAGGTCGGCGTTGTGCGTGAGGAGGATGATCTCCGCCTTCAACTGGGCGCGGGCCGCCGGGCCGATCGCGCCGTCGACGGCATCGAACAGGGCGCACCAGTCCGCTTCCCAGCCCTCGTAGAGGATCACCGGCGAGAAGTTGAGGTGGACCTCGTAGCCGGCGGCCACGAAGTCGTCGATCGCGGCGATGCGCTCGGGGATCGGCGCGGTGCGCACGTCGACGATACGGGCGATGCGCTCCGGCATCAGCGAGAAGCGGATGCGAGTCTTGCCCTGCGGGTCGTAGGCCAGGAGATCGCGGTTCACCGCCTTGGTGGCGAAGGACGCCTTGGCGTTCGGGATGTCCCGGAACAGCGCCACGAGGTCCCGCACCGTGTCGCTCACCATCGCGTCCACCGAGAGGTCGCCGTTCTCGCCGAGGTCGTAGACCCAGAGAGCGGGATCGATGGTATCGGGCGTACCGAGCGGGCCTTGGCGGGCGGCGTGCCGGACGATCGCGGCGGCGATCGCCTCGACGTTCACGAAGACCGAGATCGGGTTGGCGAAGCCCTTGCGGCGCGGCACGTAGCAGTAGGCGCAGGCCATGGCGCAGCCGTTGGAGGTCGAGGGCGCGATGAAGTGGGCGCTGCGCCCGTTCGGCCGCATCGCCAGCCCCTTCTTCACGCCGAGGACCAGGGTGGAGCGCTTGATGCGCACCCAATCCTCCACCGAGCCGGCATTGCCGTGCAGGCTCGGGATGTTCCAGTGCGAGGGCACCACGATGCGCTCGGCCCCCGGGAACCGATCCAGGATCTCCCGCCCACGCGAAAAATCCGGCACCGCCGGCTCGTGGTAGATGGTGGTGACGTCGAGGAGATCGCGGGGCCGGGCCATGGTCCCGCTTCAGATCGGGCGCCGGAGCCGCCGGGACTAGAGGCGGGCCAGCAACTCGGCCTTCTTCGACGCGAATTCCGTCTGATCGAGGATGCCACGGCGGTGCAGGTCGGCCAGGCGCTCGATCGTCCCCAGGATGTCGTCCGCCCGGCCAGCGGGGGCTGCCGAGGGCGCGTGTGCCCCGGACTCCGACGGCAGGGACTCGAGCGGCGAGGCCCCGCCCGAGGAAGACCAGCCCGACGAAGACCCGCCCGACGAAGACCCGCCCGGTGAAGGCTCGAACGGTGCGGGCTCGAACGGCTGAGCCTCGGGCGCCACGTCCGAGGCCCCCTCGGAGATGGCCCCGACCCCGTCGACACGCTTCAAGCTGGCGAGGTCGACCGCGCCGTCGCGTCCGGAGAAGCGCAGGCTCGACGTGCCGCCCTGCTGCTGGGCGACGCCGCTGATGTCGTAGCCTTCCGTGTCGTAGAGCGCGACCCGGCCGTCCGTTTCCACGGCGAGGCGATGCAGGGCCGGGAAATAGGCGTAGCGCATCCCGTTCTGCGAACCCGACGTGGCGGGCGGTCCCCATTCGGCCGGCCAGTGCGCTGAAGCCGGCCGGGGCTCGGCCCAACCCGTCGCCGGAAGGGAGGAGGCGAGATCGGCGCAGAGAGCGCTCACACGAGTCTTCAACCCGGTGTTGAACATATCGCCGATCATCGTCATGCCGCCGCTGGTCCACTGCCCGAAGCCACCGAGGTCGGGATGGTCGAACTGCGCCATGCGCCCCTGGCCCGCCTCCAGGGACCGGACGAGATGGCGGACTGCATCGAGACTGAATCCGTGGCGCTCCGCGATGCTCTGCAAGGCGTTGGGATGCTCGGTCATGCGGGGCTCCTCGTGGGGTTCGCCGCAGCGCGGCGGTTAGCATCAGTCATGCCGCATGTGCGAGTGCCAGGAAAGACGGGAGGTCGAAGGCATGCCCGTCCGGGCACCGGCTTGCGCAGCGCAAAAAGTTTCCGACCCGGCGGACCTTCCGCCGAAGCGTGAGCGTTGCCGTCGTGATTTTCAGGGCCTGGGCATCGCCGATGCCCGGGCTTGCGTCGAGAACGCTTCCGGAGCGCAAATGGCCGACACGACTTCTCCCGCCGATCGCGCGAGCCCCCAGAGCCGCAGCGCCCGCTCGCGCATCAAGGAGGGATCGCCCTATCCTCTCGGCGCGAACTGGGACGGCCTCGGCGTCAACTTCGCGCTCTTCTCCGCCAACGCCACCAAGGTGGAGCTCTGCCTGTTCGACGATGACGGCGTGAGCGAGATCGAGCGCATCGAACTGCCCGAGTACACGGACGAGATCTGGCATGGTTACCTGCCCGACGCGCGCCCGGGCACGATCTACGGCTACCGCGTGCACGGCCCCTACGAACCCAAGGCCGGCCACCGCTTCAACCCCAACAAGCTGCTCATCGACCCCTACGCCAAGGGACTCGTCGGCTCCATCACCTGGAACCCGGCCCTGTTCGGCTACAAGATGGAGACGGGCGACGACCTGAGCTTCGACGACCGCGACTCCGCGCCCTACACCCGGCGCTCGCGCGTCATCGACTCGGCCTTCACCTGGGGCCGGGACCGCAAGCCCCACGTGCCGTGGGAGAAGACGATCTTCTACGAGACCCACGTGAAGGGTTTCACCAAGCTGCACCCGGCCGTGCCGGAGAAGCTGCGCGGCACCTATGCGGGCCTCGGCACCCCGGCGGTGCTCGACTACATCAAGAGCCTCGGCGTCACTTCGGTGGAGCTCCTGCCGGTCCACGCCTTCGTGCAGGACGACTACCTGCAGGAGAAGGGGCTGGTTAACTACTGGGGCTACAACACCATCTCGTTCTTCACCCCCGCCCGGCGCTACGCGGCGGTGCCGGACTTCGCCTTCTCCGAGTTCAAGGAGATGGTGGCCCGCATGCACGGCGCCGGCCTCGAGGTGATCCTCGACGTGGTCTACAACCACACCGCCGAAGGCAACGAGAAGGGACCGACCCTCTCCTACAAGGGCGTCGACAACGCGTCCTACTATCGCCTGATGCCCAAGGAGCCGCGCTACTACATCAACGACACCGGCACCGGGAACACTTTCAACCTGTCGCACCCGCGCGTGCTGCAGCTCGTGACCGACTCGTTGCGCTACTGGGCCACCGAGATGCGGGTGGACGGCTTCCGCTTCGACCTCGCCACCATCCTGGGCCGCGAGCCGCACGGCTTCGACGAGGGCGGCGGCTTCCTCGACACCTGCCGACAGGACCCGGTGCTGAACGCCGTCAAGCTGATCGCCGAGCCCTGGGATTGCGGCCCGGGCGGCTACCAGGTCGGCGGCTTCCCCCCGGGCTGGGCCGAATGGAACGACCGTTTTCGCGATGACGTGCGCGGCTACTGGCGCGGCGACGAAGGCAAATTGCCGGATCTCGCCGCCCGCCTCACCGGCTCGGCCGACAAGTTCAACAAGCGCGGGCGTAAGCCCTGGGCCTCGGTGAACTTCCTCACCGCCCATGACGGCTTCACGCTGAACGACACGGTGTCGTACAACGAGAAGCACAACATGGCCAACGGCGAGGACAACCGGGACGGCCACTCGCACAACCTCTCGAACAATTACGGCGCCGAGGGACCGACGGACGATCCGGAGATCCGCGCCATCCGCCTGCGCCAGATGCGCAACATGCTGGCGACCCTGTTTCTGTCTCGCGGCACCCCGATGCTGCTGGCGGGCGACGAATTCGCCCGTACCCAGAACGGCAACAACAACGCCTATTGCCAGGATAACGAGATCTCCTGGCTCGACTGGGAGGCGATCGGCCCGGAGGAGCGGGATCTGGCCGAGTTCACGCAGCGCCTGACCCTGCTGCGCGAGGCCCTGCCGATCCTGACGCGCGGGCGCTTCCTGACGGGCGCCTACGACGAGGAGTTCGGCGTCAAGGACGTGACCTGGCTTCGCCCGGACGGCGGCGAGATGTCCCCGGAGAACTGGACGCAGGGCGATGCGCGGGCCATCGCAGTTCTGCTCGACGGCCGGGCCCAGGCCTCCGGCATCCACCAGCGCGGCGGCGATGCCACCCTGCTGCTGCTCTACAACGCCTACCACGACCTCGTGTCGTTTACGTTGCCGGAATCCGTGGGCGGCGTGGGCTGGACCCGGCTCCTCGACACGAACCTGCCCGACAGTCAGGACGTGGTCAGCAAGCCCATCGGCGCGACCTACGAGGTCACCGGGCGCTCGATGCTGATGTTCGTCCTGAAGCCCGAGGAGGTGGACGGGGTCGAGGCTACCGACATGGAGCGCTCCTACCAGCACGTCATGCAGGCCTTCGAGCGGGCCAACGTGAACAGCGTTCGCTTCGAGATGAAGCAGCGCTGATGCGCCGTGCCGCGCGCCGGTCCTGGCGCGCGGCGTTCCCGGGGCGCGGTGGTTCACGCCGGGTTGCGCGCGCAGCGCCTCTTTCGCGGGAAACCCGGACGGCACTGGGCGTTTGAAGACGAGCAGGGGCTCACGGGGCACAAGGCCGCCGATAAACCCACCGATGTGATGGCGCGACCATGAACGAGACGCCGAACCGCCCGCCGGCGGGTGACAGCCGCGCCGGGGGCGCCAGCCCGGCGAGCGGCGCTCCGGCCGACCCGGCGACGGCCTTCTTTTTCGCCTCGGTCGCGGCTTCCCGCATGCCGATGGTGGTGAGCGATCCGCGCCGGCCGGACAACCCGATCATCTTCACCAACGATGCCTTCCTGGCGATGACGGGCTACGGCCGGGACGAGGTCCTCGACCGCAACTGCCGCTTCCTCCAGGGACCGGAGACCGACCGCGCCGTCGTGCGCGAGCTCGCCCGCGCCGTCGCGGCCCGCGAGAACGTCGCCACCGAGATCGTCAACTATCGCAAGGACGGCTCGCCGTTCTGGAATGCCCTCTTCGTCTCGCCGGTCTACGACGCGGACGGCGCGCTGGTGTACTTCTTCGCCTCGCAGCTCGACGTCTCCCGCCGGCGCGATGCCGAGGAGGCCCTCGGCCAGGCCCAGAAGATGGAGGCGCTGGGCCAGCTCACCGGCGGGATCGCCCACGACTTCAACAACCTGCTCCAGGTCATCGTCGGCTACGTCGACATACTGGGCGCCGGGCTCGACGATCCCGATGCCGACAGGAACCGGCTGCGGCGCGCCACGGATAACATCCGCACGGCCGCCGAGCGCGCCACCACGCTGACGCAGCAATTGCTCGCCTTTGCCCGCAAGCAGCGGCTCGAGGGGCGCTCGGTGAACCTCAACGCCCTGGTCCAGGGCATGGGCGATATGGCGGCCCGGACGCTGGGCGAGGCCATCACGATGGAGCGCGAGCTCGCACCCAATCTCTGGAACTGTCGGGTCGACCCGAACCAGGCGGAGGTCGCCCTCCTCAACGTCTTCATCAACGCCCGCGACGCCATGCCGGACGGCGGCCGCCTTCGCATCACCACGCAAAACCAGGCGTTCGGCGCGGAAACGGGCGGCGGCCTGGCGCCGGGCCGCTACGTCACGGTGAGCGTCGCCGATTCCGGCAGCGGCATCCCCGCCCATGTGCTGACCCGCGTGATGGACCCGTTCTTCACGACCAAGGAGGAGGGCAAGGGCACGGGCCTCGGCCTCTCGATGGTCTACGGCTTCGCCAAGCAGTCGGGCGGCCTCGCGCGCATCGAATCGACCCTCGGCGAAGGCACCGTGGTGCGGCTCTCTTTCCCGGCCACCGAGCAGGACGAGGCGGACACCAAGACCGAGGTGCTGGCGGTGGCGGACGGGACGGGCACGGAGACGATCCTGATCGTGGACGATCGGGAGGACGTGGCCGAGCTCGCCCGCACCATCCTGCGCGACTTCGGCTACACCACGCTGATGGCGGGGCACGGGCGCGAAGCCCTCGACATCCTCGAGGGCGGCGGCACGGTGGACCTGCTGTTCACCGACCTCATCATGCCCGGCGGCATGAACGGAATCGCGCTGGCCCGTGAGGCGCAAGCGCGGCGCCCGGGCCTGCGCGTTCTGCTCACCACGGGCTACGCCGAGGCCAGCCTGGAGCGAACCGATGCGGGTGGCTCGGCGTTCGATCTCCTGAACAAGCCCTATCGCCGGACAGACCTGATCCGGCGCGTCCGGGCGGTCCTCGACGGACCGGCCGTATTGGGCTGAACATCGGAGGTCTGCGATGGCCCAGGGCGACAAATCGAAATACACCGACAAGCAGCGCCGTAAGGCCGAGCACATCGCCGAATCCTACGAGGCGCGCGGCGTGCCCGAGCCGGAGGCCGAGGCGCGGGCCTGGGCCACGGTCAACAAAGATGACGGTGGCGGCAAGAAGCCGGGCGGCTCGGGACGGGGCAAGGCCAGCGACCACCCGGCTGCGCATCGCGGCGGCGCGATCGGCGGCAAAGCCTCGGCCGCGCGCACGCCGGAGGAACGCTCGGCCTCCGCGCGCAAGGCCGCCGCCACCCGCAAGCGGAATGCGGACGCCGCGCGGCACGCGCCTTGAGCGAGGTGTGCGACCTTTCCGGATGGGGCACGCCCCCACCCGGGTTATCGGAGGCACGCAGTTCGATCGGTCTGATCGCTGTTCGCGACAGCGTCGACATCCCCGGGGCCGCGAAGCGGAACCCGGTATCCAGAGCCGCCGACAGGACTCCCTCTTGCCATCGTAGTGGGCCTGGATTCCGGGTTCGCCTGCGGCGCCCCGGAATGACACAGATCGATGGCAGGGCCGAAGGCCCCTCGGAGGGCCTTCGCAGATGCATGGATACGCGGGGCGCTGCGTAAGGTGCCCGCGCCGGCGGGCGTCGGACGGAGGCGTCACCCAAACGACGCCACCGCCAACGCTGCCCTGCTCGCGACCGCCTCAGGCCATCGCGGTCTTGAGGTGCTGGTCCACCTTGTCGAGGAAGCCCGTGGTCGAGAGCCACTTCTGATCGGGACCGACGAGGAGGGCGAGGTCCTTGGTCATGAAGCCGGCCTCGACGGTGTCGACGCAGACGGTCTCCAGGGTGGTGGCGAACTTGGCGAGCGCCGCGTTGTCGTCGAGCTTGGCACGATGGGCGAGGCCACGGCTCCAGGCGAAGATCGACGCGATGGAGTTGGTGGAGGTCTCCTTGCCCTTCTGGTGCTCGCGGTAATGGCGCGTCACCGTGCCGTGGGCGGCCTCGGCCTCGACGGTCCGGCCATCGGGGGTGAGGAGCACGGAGGTCATCAGGCCCAGCGAGCCGAAGCCCTGCGCCACCGTGTCGGACTGTACGTCGCCGTCGTAGTTCTTGCAGGCCCAGACGTACCCGCCGGACCATTTCAACGCCGAGGCCACCATGTCGTCGATCAGGCGGTGCTCGTAGGTGATGCCGGCGGCGTCGAACTTCGCCTTGAACTCGCTCTGGAAGACCTCCTCGAACAGGTCCTTGAAGCGCCCGTCATAGGCCTTGAGGATGGTGTTCTTGGTGGACAGATAGACCGGATACTTGCGGTTCAGGCCGTAGTTCATCGAGGCGCGGGCGAAGTCGCGGATCGAGTCGTCGAGGTTGTACATCGCCTGGGCGACGCCGGGGCTCGGGAACTTGAAGACTTCCCGCTCGAAGACGGTGCCGTCCTCGCCCTCGAACTTGATGGTCAGGCGGCCCTTGCCCGGCACCTTGAAGTCGGTGGCCTTGTACTGGTCGCCGTAGGCGTGGCGGCCGACGACGATGGGCTGCGTCCAGCCCGGAACGAGGCGGGGCACGTTCTGGCAGATGATCGGCTCGCGGAAGATGACGCCGCCCAGGATGTTGCGGATGGTGCCGTTGGGCGACTTCCACATCTCCTTGAGGCCGAACTC
The DNA here is from genome assembly GCF_022179225.1 of Methylobacterium goesingense. Lineage (GTDB taxonomy): Bacteria > Pseudomonadota > Alphaproteobacteria > Rhizobiales > Beijerinckiaceae > Methylobacterium > Methylobacterium goesingense. The sequence goes on along the minus strand of NZ_BPQL01000061.1, from coordinate 31,665 downwards.
CTTCACCCGCGCCTCGTCCGGGGTGATGGTGGCGCACTTCACGCCGACGCCGTGGCGCTTGATCGCCTCGGCCGCCTGCACGGTGACCTGGTCGTTGGTGGCGTCGCGGTGCTCGACGCCGAGGTCGTAATATTCGAGATTCAGGTCGAGATAGGGGTGGATCAGCTTGTTCTTGATCTCGCTCCAGATGATCCGGGTCATCTCGTCGCCGTCGAGTTCGACGACCGGGTTCGCAACCTTGATCTTTTCCATTGCGCTTCAAGCCTTCCGCGTAAGATCCGCACCACCCATGCAAGGATTGCCCCACGCGGGACCCACCACCCTCACGAGCCGTCCGGCCGTGCCGGGGTCATAGCGCGGGCACGAAAGGGGGGGAAGGCGCGCCGGCGGATCGATCGCATGACAGCAACGGCAACTTGTCAGCGGACCGCGCGCTCTGTACCCGCCCGGTCCCGCCGCATGACCGAACTCAATTCGCGTCCCGCCCCGATCTTCGGCAACGAAGAGTAAACCAAACAGAGATAATCAAACGCCCGACATCGTCGAATAACGGATGAGTCTCTGAATCCCGGTTCATTGGACGCATCATTTTTTAACGTCGAGGCCGCGTTCATGGGTCGTCACGAACGGCGTATACGCCACCCAGAAGCGGTCCCCGCCCCATGAACACCCTGTCGAAGCGCTTTAAGTCGGACCGGCGTGGATCGATCCCGATGATCTTCGCCGCAGCCCTCGTTCCGATCCTGGGACTGACCGGCGGCGCCATCGATTACGGACGCTCCGTCGTCGACAAAGCTCTCCTGGACAATGCCATGGATGGGGCCATCATCCTGGCGGCGCGCGCCGCCCAGGATGCGGACGCCAAGGGCATGACGGATGCCCAGATTATCGATTACGCGCAGAACGTCGGCCTGAAGGCGTTCAACGCCACCGCGAAGCTGCCAAACGGTACCGTTCCCACGCTCGTCGTTTCAATCAGCAACCGGGCCGTCAGGGTCGTCGGCGACTACACGTCCAAGACCGACACGACGATCCTCAAGGCAGCGGGTTACAACCAGATCCAACTCTCCGGCCACGCGGAATCGGCCGTTGATCTTTCGCCGATGGTGGACATCTACCTGCTGATCGACGTCTCGGGTTCGATGGCCCTCGGCGCGACCCAGGCCGACGTCGACAAGCTGAACGCGGCGTTCGGATGTGCCTTCGCCTGTCATGACGGCGCCAAGGTCAAGGGAACGAACTTCGATTCCTACGAATGGGCGGTCCGGAACGGCATCACACTGCGGACGCAGGAGGTGAACAAGGGCATCACCGACTTCGTGACCTGGCTGAAAACCCAGACCTCCTCCTCCAAGCGAATCCGGGTCGCGACCTACACCTTCAGCAACGACCTGGCGAAGCTGGTCAGCACAACGTCCGACCTCAACTTCGCCCTGACCAACCTGCCCCAGGCGCCCAACACCTCCGACGAATATGCGGGCGCCACGCACTTCAAGGAGATCATGCCCGGATTTGCCGCCGAGGTCGGTAAGGCGGGTGACGGGAAGAGCGCACCGAAGAAGCTCGTGATTGTCGCGACCGACGGCGTCCAGGACCCGTCCCGCTCCTGGACGTGGGACACGAAGCTGCGCACGCAGGTGGCGCCGTTCAGCCCCACCTCCTGTCGGCTGATCGACCCCTCGGTCTCCGTGAGCGTCCTCTACGCGCCCTACCTGAAGATGAGCTACGACTGGGGCTATCAGGCGACGCTTGGCGCCCCGAGCCTGGTCAATGGCTCCGGAACGCGGTTCGACGACATCGTCCCCCAGCTCACCGGGTGCGCTTCCACGCCGGACCTTTTCGTGAACGCCGCGTCGACGTCGTCGATCGGGTCGGCGTTCGTGTCGATCTTCCAGAAGTTCACGCAGGTTCGGCTGGCGCGATGAGAACGACATCGGCGCAGTGGGCGTTCCTGCGCGACGAACGCGGTGCCTCGGCGGTCGAGTTCGCGATGGTCTGTCCGATCTTCCTCGCGGTCGTCGGCGCGGCCCTTCAGATGATGCTGATGTTCCTGGTGAGCCAGAACCTCGATACGGGGCTGCAATCGACCGTGCGCACCCTCGTGACGGGGCAATTCCAGAGCGAGAACAGCGCCAACAAGGATAAGACGGCACTGATCGGCAAACTTCGCAAGCAACTCTGCAACAACACCGGGGTCGCGGCAGCCGCCTTCTTTAACTGTAACGACGTAATTCTCGATGTTCAGGTCGTCGATACCTTCGCAGGCGTCACAGGCGCCAACGGGAGTGCCCTCGATCCATCGACGGGCAACTGGCGCGCCGGTTTCGGTACCGCCTACACCTGCCCGCAACCGAGTAAGATCGTCGTGGTGCGTGCGGCCCTGAAATACGCGGTCTTCTTCAGCATGATGAACGCTGGCATCAAGTCGTTCGGCGACGGCAGCGCCCTCATCCAGTCCAACGCCGTTTTCCGGGTCGAGCCCTACCAGTCGGATTCGTCGAGCGCGTGCTGAGAACCGTGATCATGATCCGTCGCCCTCGAGATCCGGGGTCCGCGCCCCTGGAAAGGTCCCCGACGCCGATCCGGCGCCTGCGAGACTTGGCCACGGACCGGCATGGCGTGGCGATGATCGAATTCGCCCTCGTGCTTCCCGTTCTGCTGGTGCTGCTCCTGGTGGGAGCCGAACTCGTGAACGCGGTCGAGAACCGCCGGAAGGTCGTGCAACTGGCCCGCACCCTGGCGGACCTGACATCGCTCGGTGACGCGACCAACCCCGTCACCGCCGCGACGATGAGCAACATCTTCGACTCGTCCTCCGTGGTGCTCGCGCCGTTCAGCGCGACGGGCGTTCAGATGAAGGTCAGCGCGGTCGGGATCCCCCTCATCGGACCGCTGACCACGGCTTTCGTCTGCTCGAGCGCGGCGCGAAACGCGACGCAGCGTAATCGCGGCCTCACGGCGGACATCGCGGTTCCGGTCCAGTATCAGTTCAACGGCGCGCGCTGGATCTACGCCGAGGTCACGATGAGCTACCAGCCGATCCTCGGCGCGACGCCGATGGCGCTGCTGCCCGGATTGAATACGGCCTTCCAGTGGACGGAGACCGTGAGTTGGGCCGTCCGGGGCGGGGCGGCGGTAATGCCGAACACGCAGCTCGAAGTCGTGCTCCCGGGCGGCAATGCGTGCCCGGCGACCTTCGCCGGCTGAGCGCGGACCTCGCACAGCCCGATCCGGGGCTGGACAATGCCGGTCCGATCGGGACTCTGCGCCTCCGATCAGCGACGCACAAGCGTGAGGAACCCCATGAGCGAACGCATCATCCTGCGGGCCGGCGAGGCCCTGGTGGCCGGCGGTCCGCCCAACACGGCGGCCGAGCCCGAGGTCATCATCGGCGAACTGGACGGGCCGGTAGGCACGGCGCTCGCCACCCTCACGGGTGACCAGGTGGTGGGCCACAGCCGGGTCTTCGCGCTCCTCAACACCGACATCATGGTGCGCCCGGTGACGCTCTGCGTCTCGAAGGTGAGCGTCACCGAGTCGAAATATACCTCGATCCTGATGGGCACGGTGCAGTTCGCCATCGCCAACGGCGTGCTCGACGCGGTGCGGGCGGGCTACATCCCCAAGGAAAAGGCCAATGATCTGGGCATCATCTGCTCGGTCTGGCTCAGCCCCGGGGTGATCGAGGCGGAGCGCGTCGATCACAAGGCGCTGTTCGACATCCAGCGCCGGGGCATGACGGAGGCGATCCGCAAGGCCATGACAAACGAGCCCTCGATCGACTGGCTCCTCGAGAACCAAGACAAGATCACCCACAAGTACTACCAGATGGGCCTCGACGATAAGATCTGAAGCAGCCCCGGCACCCGCGCGCGGGCCATCCCGATGGCCCGCGCGCCCCTTGGCGCGACCGCGCGCGCCATGCGAGAGGGCGGAGATGTCCTCCGTCCCCGACGATCCCCACGCGATCATGACCCAAGCGACACCCTCGACCCAAGCGACACCCCCGACCCAAGCGACGCCCGAGACCCAAGCGACGCCCTCCGCCGGCCCCGTCATCATTCTGGTCCAGCCGCAGCTTGCCGAGAACATCGGCATGACGGCGCGCGCCATGGCGAATTTCGGTCTGTCCGAGTTGCGCCTGGTGGCCCCGAAGAACGGCTGGCCGAAGAAGGGGGTGCGCGAGGCGGCCTCCGGCGCCACCCACATCCTCGACGCGGCCAGCATCCACGACACCCTGGCCGACGCGATCGCCGATCTGCACTACGTGCTAGCGACGACCGCCCGCGAGCGCGGCCAGATGAAGCGCGTGTTCGCCCCCGACGCGGCCATGCAGGACGTGGTCGCCCGCGAAGGCCAGCGCGTCGGCATCCTGTTCGGGCGCGAGCGCGCGGGCCTCGACAACGACGAGGTCTCGCTGGCCGACGCCATCGTGACCTTCCCGGTCGATCCCCGGTTCTCGTCGCTGAACCTCGCGCAGGGCGTCCTGCTGATGGGCTACGAGTGGCGCCGGGCGGCCGGCCTCTCGGTCCTGCCTTTCACGGGCGAGATGCTGTCGCCGCCCGCCACCCGCGAGGCGATGGCCTCCCTGGTCTCGACCCTGGAGGACCAGCTCGCCGCCGCCGGCTTCTACCCGCCGGAGAAGCGCGAGATCATCGCCCGCAACATGCGCGACATGCTCCACCGCATGGCCATGACCGAGCAGGACGTGCGCACGATGCGCGGCGCCCTGCGCGCGCTGGCGGCCCGTCGGACGCGGGCGGACTGACGGGGAGAACAATCGTCGCGACCTTAACGGCTGAACCATACTTCGCCGTTATTAGCCTGAAGCATGTCGAGCCATCGTCTCAGAGCGTTCGGAGGCGAGTTCGCCTCGCCAGCCGAGGAAGCCACATTCCAGGCCGAGCGGCTGCCCGAGACCCTGCGCCACGCGCGCCTGGTCCTGACCTTCGCGATCGCCCTGAGCTTGGCCTTCCTGGCCAGCGACATGCGCTTCGTCGACACCGACCGTTTCGTGCCCGTCTTGTGCGCCCGCGCCCTGATCGTGACGATCGCGGCCCTGGCCATCGTGGGCCTACGGCGGGTCCGGTCCTTCGACGCCCTCCAGGGCATCCTGGTGGCCTGGCAGATCCTCACCACCCTGGCGGTGGGCTACATGACGACCGCGCGTACCGAGATCGGGCTGATCGCCGCCCTGATCTTTCCGGCGGCCTGCATGCTGGTGCTGCCCATGCGCTTCGTCTGGACGATCGCGTCCGGCGCCTTCACGGCCGTGATCCTGCTCGGCTGCTACCTGCTGCCCCTGCCGCTTCCGCAGACGGCCCTGGGTCTCCTGACCGTGTCGGTGATGGCCGACGGGGCGATCATCCTCTTCGTCGTTCGCTCGAACCGGCTGCGGCGCCTGGAATGGACGGCGACCGAGGCGGAACGGCGGGCCCACCGCTGCCTCACGGAAAGCCGCCGCCTGTTCGAGACGACATTCCGCGCGGTGCCGGTTCCGATCGTCGTCTCCAGCGTCCCGGACGGACGCATCGTCGGCACCAACGATGCGGGTAACCGCTTCTTCGCGGTCGGCGCGGGCGACAGCCTCGCGAACTACCAGACCGCCCGCTTCATCTCCAAGGAGCAGCGCCTCGAGATCCAGCGCCTCCTGGACGCTAAGGGGACGATCCGCGACCACGAGACCTGCATCGTCGACCTGGGCGGACAGCATCACGACGTCCTGCTGTCGATCGAGCCGGTGCAGGTGGAGGGCGCGCCCTGCCTCATCTCGAGCCTCGTCGACATCACCAGCCGCAAGGCGATCGAGGAGCAGATCCGCACGGCCGCCCATCACGACGTGCTCACCGGATTGCCGAACCGGGCCCTGTTCCACACGACCCTGGATGCCAGCCTCGTCCGCGCGCACGCCGAGGGCGGTGAGGTCGGCCTCATCCTCCTCGATCTCGATGCGTTCAAGGAGATTAATGACACCCTCGGGCACGATTCCGGCGACGCCCTGCTGATGGAGGTGGCTCGTCGGCTGCGCAGCGTCGTCGAGCCCCAGGACCTCGTCGCCCGCCTCGGGGGGGACGAATTCGTGATCATCTGCGCCCAGGGGGCACAGGGTGTTCACGGGATCGCCGCACGCATCCTCGAAGCCCTGCGGCCGCCGATGGCGATTCGCGGGCGGATGGTGGCGGCCAGGGCCAGCCTCGGGCTGGCGCTCTACCCGGAACACGCCGGCAACCCCGCCGACCTGTTCACCAATGCCGACCTCGCGCTCTACGCCGCCAAGGCGTCCGGCCGAAACTGCGCGACGCTGTTCGTGCCGACCCTGCGCGCCGATATCGAGGAGCGGGTGGCGGTGACCCGCGAGATGCGCGCCGCCCTGGAGGCGGGAAGCGGGCTGGTGGCGTTCTACCAGCCGAAGGTCGACCTCGCCTCGGGCGCCGTGATCGGGTTCGAGGCCCTGGCCCGTTGGAAGCACCCGACCCGTGGCCTGCTCGCGCCGGCCTCCTTCTCGACCGTATTCGACGACCCCGAGATCGGTGTGGCGGTGGGCACCGCCCTGCGTCGCCAGATCTGCGCCGATATCGTCCACTGGATCGGCCTCGGGCTCAATCCTGGACGCGTCTTCATCAACCTGTCCTCCGCGCAGTTTGCTCAGGGCGATCTGGCCAAGAGCTTTCTCGACGACGTCGCGTGCAGCGGCGTGCCGCTCGGGTTGATCGGCGTCGAGGTGACCGAGACCGTCCTGCTCGCGGGCAGCGCCGACCGGGTGAATGCCGTGCTCCAGACCCTCCACGCGGCCGGCATCCGGGTGGCTCTGGACGATTTCGGCACCGGCTACGCCTCGCTGACCCACCTGAAGCAGTTCCCCGTCGACGAGATCAAGATCGACCGAAGCTTCATCCGCGACCTGGAGCGCGACGCCAACGACGCCGCTATCGTCACTGCCGTGCTCCAACTCGGCCGGAGCCTGGGACTGGATGTCACCGCCGAGGGCGTCGAGACCCTGGAGCAGGCGACCTTCCTCGGCCAGGAGGGGTGTACCAACGTGCAGGGCTACCTCTACGGCAAGCCCATGGCGGCGGAACGCGTCCCCTGGTTCCTGCGCAACCGCCCCGACCTCCTCGGCGGCGATGACGAGACGATGCCGGAGCGTCGCCTCGCTTGAGGCGGGGTGCCGGCGCCGAAGCCCGCTCGGGAGCGCCCGCCTCGGTCGGTGCCCGGGTGATCTGGTCACAGTGCCCGGAATCGAGCCGAACCCGCCCGGAGGCATCCCGACAGACCTGATGCGCTCCCCGACCGATCCCGCTCGGCGGTCGAGGCCGGCGCAAGGTGGAGACCCGACGCGCGGACACCGCTGTGCGCTCCAGCCGACGAAGCCTCCAGGGAGACGCCTTAGGTCGGCGGCGTATCCTGGACGTATGACGCGAGTCCGTTTCCGAAGGACCACTCGTTGCGCTCGTTCGACGAGAGGACCACTTGGACGTCCTCCCGCCTCAAGCCGGGCTTCGCCGCAAGCTGGTCGGCAATGGCTGCGTAGAGACGCTTCTTGGTCACGGTGTCGCGCCAGTTTCCAGCGACGATGTGTATGATCACGATGTCGGCGGTCCGCCGAATGCCGAGATAATTCGCGTCGTAGATCAGGCTGTCCGGCTCGTGCTGAGTGATGATCTGAAACCGGTCTCCCGGTGGTACGCCGTAGGCATCGATCAGCGCCTGGTGAACGCCATCCGCGATGGCCCGGATGTAGTCTCCGGATTTACCGGAGAGGAGCGAGATGCGAACGAGCGGCATCGGTGTCCGATCCTGATCGTCAGTCGATGAATGGCCTCGAGACCCGACCGATCATGTAGAACGGAGCGATCATCGCGCCAGTGGTGCCGCGAACGGGCGAGCTGGCCCATAGGCCACCCGCGCCCGCGCCGGACGCGCTCAGCCGAGCTGCGCCAGGGCCTGCTCGACGTCCGCGATGAGATCTTCGGCATTCTCCAGGCCGATCGACAGCCGCACCGTCTCGGGGCCGACCTTGGCGATGGCCTTGTCGGCAAGGCTGAGCTGGCGGTGTGTGGTGGTGGCCGGGTGGATCGCCAAGGACTTGATCTCACCGATGTTCACGAGGTGCGAGATCAGCTTCAGGCTCATGATGAACTTGACCGCCGCCGCCTCGCCGCCCTTGAGCGCCACGGTGAAGATCGAACCCGGGCCCTGCGGCACGTAGCGGGCGGCCATGGCCTCGCCCTCCTGGCCGGGGAGGGCGGGGTAGCTCACCCAGGCCACCGCAGGGTGGTCCTTGAGGACGCCCGCCACGGCCTTCGCGTTCGCGCAGTGCCGCTCCATCCGCAGGGGCAGGGTCTCGATGCCGGTGAGCGTGAGGAAGGCGTTCATCGGCGACAGGCCGGGGCCGAGCTCGCGCATGCCGAAGACGCGGCAGGCCGCCGCGAAGGCGAAGTCCGGGAAGCGCTCGGTGAGCACGAGTCCGTCGTAATCGGCCCAGGGCTCGCTCATGAGATTGTAGCGGCCGGGGATCGCGGCCCAGTCGAACTTGCCCGCATCGCAGATCACGCCGCCGATGGTTTGGCCCGAGCCGCCGAGAAACTTCGAGGTCGAATGAATGACGATGTCGGCCCCGTGCTCGATCGGCCGGATCAGGGCCGGGGAGGCGAGGGTGCTGTCGACGACGAGGGGCAGCCCGTGCCGGCGCGCAACCGCGGCGATGCCGGCCAGATCCATCACGGTGGCGCAGGGGTTGACGATCGACTCGCAGATGATCGCCCGCGTTTCCGGGGTGATCGCCGCCTCGAAATCCGCCGGGGTCAGGCCCTTGGTGAACTGGGGCTTGAGATCGTAGCGCCCGTCGAGGCGGTTCATCAGGCCGAGCGAGCCGCCGAACAGCCGCGAGGAGGCGACGTAGGCGTCGCCGCTCTTCATCAGGGTCATCAGCACCATGAGCACGGCCGACTGGCCCGAGGCCACCGCCACGGCGGCCTTGGCGCCTTCCAGCGCGGCGACGCGGCGCTCGAGGGCCGCCACCGTCGGGTTCGACCCCCGCGAGTAGGAGAACCCGGTCCGCCGCATGGCGAAGATGTCGGCCGCCTGCTGTGTGTCCTCGAAGACGAAGCCGTTGGTGAAGTAGATCGGCTGGATCCGGGCGCCGGTGGCGGGGTCGGGCGCGGCGCCGGCATGGATCGCCTGGGTCGCGAAGCGATGGGTCTGGGTCTCGGTGGCCATCGGGGCCTCCCGTCTGTGTGAAGGTCGCGTGAGCGGTCAGGCGGCGCGGCGGGCGAAGGCGCGCAGGGTCCGGACCAGGGTCGAGGGCTCGTAGGGCTTCGGGATGAAGCGCGCCCCGTCGGGCATGTCGTTCGGGCCGGGCGTGCCCATGCCGGAGACGACGAGGACCGGGATGCCCGGCCAGCGATGGGCCACGAGGCGGGCCAGCGCGAAGCCGTCCATGGAGCCGCGCGGCATGTCGACGTCGGTCATCAGCACACCGACGTCGTCGCGGCTTTCCAGCACCGAGAGGGCGTTGTCGGCGTGGCTCGCTTCCACCACCTCGAAGCCGGCATCCACGAGGGTGTCGGCGGCTTCCATCAGAAGCAGGCCGTCATCTTCGACGAGGAGCACGACGGGGAGGTCTGTCGACTCGTGGCTCTCTGGCGGGTTCTGCGTCATCGGCGGCCGGACGATCTCGCGACAGGGGTGAGACGGGGGCCTAGGCCCCGCCGAAGGTGTCGTCAATAACGGCCGGTGTCGCGCATTCGTTTCGCCAGGGCCGGGCGCCGGCGCGGCAGGGGCGGCGCGCAGGCCACCGCCAGGGCCACCAGGAGAGCCAGGACGCCGCAGAGCGCCAGGATTTCGTTGACCTGTTCCAACCCGCTCATGGCCGACATCGCACCCTCCGGTGACCGTCCCGGGAGCCTCGCTCCGGCTTGGTAAAGGAAGCGTTAACACACGCGCCTCAGACCTTCAGCGCGGCGTCGAGATCCTCGATGAGATCCTGTGGATCCTCGAGGCCGACGGAGAGGCGCACCACCTCCGGCCCGGCCCCGGCGGCGATGCGCTGCGGGTCGGTGAGCTGGCGGTGGGTGGTGGAGGCCGGGTGGATGATCAGCGAGCGGGTGTCGCCGATATTGGCCAGGTGCGAGAACAGGGTCAGGCTCGAGACGAGCTTGACGCCGGCCTCGTAGCCGCCCTTGAGGCCGAGGGTGAACACCGCGCCGGCGCCGTTCGGCGTGTAGCGCCGGGCGAGCTGGTGGTAGCGGTCGGTCTCGAGGCCCGCATAGCTGACCCAGGCCACTGCGGGGTGGTTCTGCAGGAAGGTCGCCACCGCCAGCGCGTTGTCGCAGTGGCGCTGCATGCGCAGCGGCAGGGTCTCGATGCCCGACAGGAGCAGGAAGGCGTTGAACGGCGAGAGCGCCGGTCCGAGATCGCGCAGGCCCAGCACCCGCACCGCGATGGCGAGCGCGAAGTTGCCGAAGGTCTCGGCCAGGATCTTGCCGGCATATTCGGGGCGCGGCGCCGACAGCATGGGGAAGCGCGCGTCCCCCGCCCACGGGAAGGTGCCGCCGTCCACCACGAGGCCACCGATGGAGTTGCCGTGGCCCCCGAGGAACTTGGTGGCCGAGTGCACCACGATGTCGGCCCCGTGCTCGAAGGGGCGGATCAGGTAGGGGCTCGCCATCGTGTTGTCGACGATGAGCGGAATGTTGTGGCGCTTGGCGATCTCCGAGAGCGCCGCGATGTCGGTGATGACGCCGCCGGGATTCGCGATGGACTCGCAGAAGATCGCCTTGGTGCGCGGCGTGATCGCGGCCTCGAAGGAGGCCGGGTCGTCGGTCTTGGCCCAGACCACGTTCCAGCCGAAGTTCTTGTAGGAGTGGTTGAACTGGTTGATCGAGCCGCCGTAGAGCCGGTCGGCGGCGATGAACTCGTCGCCCGGCTGCATCAGGGCGTGCATCACCAGGAACTCGGCGGCGTGGCCCGAGGCCACCGCGACGGCGGCGGTGCCGCCCTCCAGCGCGGCGACGCGCTCCTCCAGCACCGCGTTGGTCGGGTTGGTGATGCGCGAGTAGATGTTGCCGAAGGCCTCGAGCCCGAACAGCGAAGCGGCGTGCTCGGCATCGTCGAACACGAACGAGGCGGTCTGGTAGATCGGGGTCGCGCGTGCGCCCGTGGTCGGATCGGGCGCCGCGCCGGCATGGATGGCCCGCGTGTTGAAGCCGGGCAGACGATCGGTCATCGGAAAAATCCTCCCGGGCCGGCGGGCCCGCAACGCGCGTCTTCTACGCCCGGACCGGGGACGGCGGAAGAGGACGCAATTCGTTGAAACGAACGTGAGTTCTTTATGACGGACGGAAGAGGGGGTCAAGGCGGGGGTGATGCGTCTTCCCTCCCCCTTTGCGGGGAGGGGAACTCGCGCCCACCGCGAAAAACCAGCGCTATCCTGCCGGTCGCGCTTCGGTTATGGCCCCCGCCATGAGCCAGACAGCAACGCGCCAGACAGCGACCCGCCCCACGACCGCCCCCGAAGCCGTGCCGGCGGCGCGCATCCTCATCGCGAGCTTCGTCGGCACCGCGATCGAGTTCTACGACTTCTACGTCTACGCCACCGCCGCCGCGCTGGTGATCGGGCCGATCTTCTTCCCGCCCGGCGATCCGGCGGTGCAGACGCTCGCGGCCTTCGCCACCTTCTCCATCGCGTTCATCGCCCGGCCCATGGGCGCGGCCTTCTTCGGGCATTTCGGCGACCGGGTCGGGCGCAAGGCCACGCTGGTGGCCTCCCTGATGATCATGGGCCTGTCGACGGTGCTGATCGGCTGCCTGCCCTCCTATGCCACCGCCGGCTGGTGGGCGCCGCTGGCCCTCTGCGTCCTGCGCTTCGGCCAGGGCGTCGGCTTCGGCGGCGAGTGGGGCGGGGCGGCGTTGCTGGCGGTGGAGAACGCGCCGCCCGGAAGGCGCGCGCTCTACGGCATCTTTCCGCAGCTCGGCGCCCCGGTCGGCTTCATCACCGCCAATCTCGGCTTCCTGGGGCTGGCGCTGGCGCTCAGCCCCGCCGACTTCCAGGCCTGGGGCTGGCGCATCCCGTTCCTGGCCTCGGCCGCGCTCGTCGGCGTCGGGCTCTATGTCCGGCTCAAACTCACCGAGACCCCGGTCTTCAAGGCCGCCCTGGAGAAGGCCGCCCCCGAGCGGGTGCCGCTGGCCGTCATCTTCACGAAGTACATCCGTTCGACACTGCTCGGCACCTTCGCGATGGTGGCCTGCTACGCGGTGTTCTACCTCTCCACCGTGTTCGCCCTCAGCTACGGCGTCGCGACGCTGGGCTTCACCCGGCCGACCTTCCTGCTCTTCGAGTGCGTGGCCGTGCTGTTCATGGGCCTCGGCATCCCGCTCTCGGGCTGGGCCGCCGACCGGTACGGCCGCCGCCCCGTCCTCCTCTCCGGCCTGATCTTTACAGCAAGCCTCGGCCTCGTGATGGGCCCGATGCTCGGCAGCGGCCAGGGCGGCCTCGTCCTCGGCTTCCTGTGCCTCGGCCTGTTCGCCATGGGCTGGCTGTTCGGGCCGATGGGGGCGCTGCTGCCCGAACTGTTTCCCACCCGCGTGCGCTACACCGGGGCCTCCGTGACCTACAACCTCGCCGGAATTTTGGGGGCGTCCGCTGCGCCGTACCTGGCGCAGCGGTTGAGTGAGTGGGGTGGTGTGGGTTGGGTGGGGCTTTATTTGGCGGTGGCGGCTGGGATTAGCTTTGTGGCTGTGGCGCTGATGCAAGAGACAAAAGAAAAAGCGATCCAATAAAGATTGCTAAAGGCATGCATTTTTATCATCAATAGATCGCGGTATTATAAAATTAATACTTCTATAAATTCGACTCGCGCACAAGAATTTAGACAAATTAAATTCAAACTGTGGTTGCAATAAATGCTTCCGTCGGGCTACCCTCGTTTTTAATAAGCCAGCGAATCAAGGGGTAGGAAACGTGAAAATTGAACAGATCGAAATTACCAATTCAAGGGGCTTAAAAGTGCTCTTGTCCAATTTGGGAGCTTCGACTGCTTAGTAGGTGAAAACAATTCTGGAAAGTCTTCGATTCTACAGAGTGTTGTATCGGCCCTTGATCGTTCCGGAACGCTTCCGCTTAGCTTGTACTACAACCCTCAGAACACTGTAGAATTCAAACTCACATTCATCAATATATCTTCTGGAGACTTATTAAGGTTAACCCCTGAACAGCGAGATAAAATTAGCGACATTATTACCGACGAGAAGCTTCAATTAATCGTTAGATATCCGCCAAATGAAAAATGCGTAACCATGGCGTTGCGTAGAACACCACGAGACGAACGCTTCCGCGATCAAGCTATTTCTACAGCCCTGCAGGGAAAACGCGGCTCAGCCGTCAAACAATCAATTACAGAGAACTATCCGGAATTTGCGCCAAGCGCACCAGAAAACATGAACGTTGGTGCGGCGAAAGAGTTTCTGAAGGCTCAGATAGCGGCTCTGCCTGCTGATCAACATGAAATGATTGAGGGCCCGCTTCCGACAGGTATGGGCAGTTCAATAAGAAATTTGTTGCCTGAGCCAATCTATATTCCGGCAGTGAAAAACCTAATTGACGACCTGAAGACAACACAGTCCACACCTTTTGGCCGCTTAATGGGCCTCTTACTCGAAGGCCTTGCTTCCGAACTTGCGAATATACAGGAGTCATTAAGCTCCTTAAATATGCTACTTAACCGTATCGACGAAGGTGATGGATTTACAGACCACCGCCATGACACAGTCAAAATCCTGGAAGGAACAATACAAGGCTTCCTTCAAGACAATTTTCCCGCCATTAAATTAGAACTCAGCGTTCCCCCGCCTGAGTTAAAGACTATCCTTAGCGCTGCTCAGATCTATATTGACGATGGATCGAGAGATTTAATCGACAACAAAGGCGATGGAATTAAAAGATCCCTTACATTCGCGCTTCTACAAACATACGTCAGACATCGAGAACTTTCAGTTATACCACAACCTGAGATAGAAGGAATTATTGCAACCCGGCGTCCTCTGATCTTCTTATTTGAAGAACCCGAACTTTATTTGCATCCCCGCTCCCAGCGGATTTTGTTTAAAACCTTGGCGAAGATCAGCGACAGTAATCAGGTAGTGGTTACAACTCACTCGCCTATATTTTTCGAGCCTGGCGTTACAGCAAATTTCATACGGGTATCCAAAGAGGCTGCCACACCAAAACCTGTGGGGCGTCTTTATCCGATTAACCTCAATCTCGATGCCGACAAGGCGGAGGTTTTTCGTTTAACAAAATTCGAGAACACTGATGCAGCCTTTTTCAGCAGGGGTGTGGTATTATTTGAGGGTGAATCGGATGATTTTTATTGTAAGCATACTGCAAAAATCTTGAATGAAGAATGGTGCTTCGAGTCCAGATGCATGTCGTTAGTACGTGTTTCCGGGAAAGGTAATTTTGCTAAATTTCGACGGTTTTTCGAGTCTTTCGGACTTCCAGTAAAAGTCGTGGCTGATCTGGACGCAATTTTCGAAGGTTATCATCACCTGGGCGCTCCTGCTGCTCTCACTGAAGTAAGAGCACGTGCCATTATTGGTATCGATCGGCGAATCAAGGATTTAGGGACCAAAGCAGAACCAAGCGCCCGAAAAATTAGAGACAAGATATATACGTCTAGTTTTAAAGATAGGTACTATAAATCAAAGGAAATTCTCAGAAAAATTCAGGAAACAGGGCATATTGATCAGAATCAAATATAAATATTTGATGGACTCTTTACTTGGGAGGAAGACATCGCTCGTATTAATGTCTGTCGTGAAGATGAGGAGGCACGCAGATATCTTCTACCTTTGATAGATGGCCTGAGAGATGCTGGGATTTGCATTCTAACTCGGGGCGCTATTGAAGACTATTATCCAGCTGGAGCCGAAAACGGTCAAAAACCTCAGCGCGCATTGCTGGCTATTGAACTTGTAAAAAGCAAAGATGATCTCGCAAAAATAAGTGCTCCTCTTGCAGAAAATCGTATTTGTGAGTTATCAGAAATATTTACCGAGATATTCCGCCCACCGGTTGCCTCAAAGGGAGAAGCCGTTTCCGAATAGAAACAAAATCACTGAATATGTCTCGTCGATGATTTTTGCTCTAACGAAAAATCTCAATCTTCGGACACCGATCCATCACCACGACACACCCCTTCGCCTCCGCCCGCGCCGCCGCCGCATCATCCCGCACCCCGATCTGCATCCAGATGAAACGCGGCGGCGGCGCGAGGGCGAGGGCCTCGTCCACCACGCCACCCGCCGCGTCCGAACCGCGAAAGATCTCGACCATGTCGACGGGCTCGCTCAAATCGGCGAGACGCGCGACCACGGGCTGGCCCAGCAGCGTCTGCCCGGCCAGCCCGGGATTGACCGGGATCACGCGGTAGCCGCGCGCCAGCAGGAAGTCCATGACGTGGTGGCTCGGCCGGGCCGGGTTGGCCGAGGCGCCGACGAGGGCGATGGTCCGGGTCTCGGCGAGCACCCGGCGGATCAGGGCGGGATCGTAGGCATCGTGGGACTGGCGCATCCCCCATCTTGTCGGGCAGGAACGGCCGTGCCGCAAGGTGAGCCGGAGCCCCCCCCACCATGTCCGAGACCCTGCCCCAGAGCCTGTCGCTGCCCGAGACCGTGGCGTTCCTCGAATCGGCGTTTCCGCAGATGGCGGCCGGGGGCAAGACCTATCACCTCGTCGAGGTCGGCCCCGGGCTCGCCCGGATGCGGATGGACCACCACGAACGCCACCTGCGCCCGGGCGGTACGGTCTCGGGGCCGTCGATGATGGCTTTGGCCGATTACGCCCTCTACGCGGCGATCCTGGCGAGCCTCGGCCCGGTGGCGCTCGCCGTCACCACGAGCCTGACCTTCAACTTCCTGCGCAAGCCGGGGCCTTCCGGGCTCATCGGCACCGCGCGCCTGCTCAAGCTCGGCAAGCGCCTCGCGGTCGGCGAGGTCCACATCACGGGGCCGGAGGGCGGGCCGCTCGTCTGCCACGCCACCGGCACCTACGCAATTCCGCCCGCGCGGTGAAACGCGGCGCGGCTCTCCTCCCCCTTGCGGGGAGGGGACGCGCCTCAGCCCACGCGCACCAGCATGTGCTTCTTGCGGCCGAACGAGAGCTTGATGACCCCGTCCGCCGTGAGGTCGGCTTTGCGCAGTACGGCACGCTCGTCCGTCACCGGCACGTCGTTGACGCGCAAGCCCCCGCTCTTGATCTGGCGGCGTCCCTCGCTGGTGGAGGGCAGGAGCTTGGCGTAGTCCGGCCCGAAGGCCGAGAGCACGCCGAGGCCGGCCTCCAGCAGGTCGGCCGAGACCGTGATGCTCGGCAGGTCCTGCGCCACCGTGCCCTCCACGAAGGTCTTGCGCGCGGTCTCGGCGGCGGCGTCCGCCGCCTCGCGGCCGTGCATCAGGGCGGTGGCCTCGGTGGCCAGCACCCGCTTGGCCTCGTTGATCTCGGCGCCGGCAAGCGCTTCGAGGCGGGCGATCTCGCCCATCGGCAGCAGGGTGAACAGCTTCAGGAAGCGGCCCACATCCGCGTCCTCGGTGTTGCGCCAGAACTGCCAGTACGCGTACGGGCTGAGGAAACCGGCATCGAGCCAGACCGCGCCGGCGGCGGTCTTGCCCATCTTGGCGCCGGACGCCGTGGTCAGGAGGGGGCAGGTCAGCCCGTAGAGCTGCGGCGTGCCCATGCGGCGGCCGAGATCGATGCCGTTGACGATGTTGCCCCACTGGTCCGAGCCGCCCATCTGGAGCACGCAACCGTAGCGGCGGTTCAGCTCCACGAAGTCGTAGGATTGCAGGATCATGTAGTTGAATTCCAGGAACGAGAGCTCCTGGTCGCGCTCCAGGCGCATGCGGACGCTGTCCATCGACATCATCCGGTTCACCGAGAAGTGGCGCCCGATGTCGCGCAGCATCTCGATGTAGTTCAGCTTCGTCAGCCACTCGGCGTTGTCGACCATGGTCGCCGCGTTGGCGGCACCCTCGAACGCCAGAAATCGCGAAAAGGTCTTCTGGATGCCGACCTTGTTCTCCTCGATCTGCTCCAGGGTGAGGATCTTTCGCGATTCGTCGCGGCCCGAGGGGTCGCCGACCCGCGTGGTGCCGCCGCCCATCAGGGTGATGGGCGTGCCCCCCGTGGCCTGGAGCCAGTGCAGCATCATGATCGACAGGAGGTGGCCGACATGGAGCGAGGCCGCCGTGCAATCGTAGCCCACATAGGCCGTCAGCCGGCCTTCCAGCGCGGCCGCGTCGATGCCGGCCAGATCCGAGCCCTGGTGGATATAGCCGCGCTCGGTGAGCACCCGCAGGAAGTCGGAGCGGGGCTGGAAGGGGGCGGCCTGGGTGACGTCGGAGGACATGCGCGGTTCCGGTCTAAAGGATCGCGGCGCGCGACAGGCTCGGAGGCCGCGTGATAGCACCGCACGGGATATGGGCGGCTCCTTAGCAGGGCTGCGGGCGGAAGGCACGGGCATGTACGCCCGGGGAGGGCACCATGACGATGATGCGCGCGATCGGACTGATGAGCGGCACCTCCCTCGACGGCGTCGACGTGGCGCTGATCGAGACCGACGGCGAGACCGTGCGGGTGGTCCAGAGCCAGAACGGGTACCTCGAACCCCTCGGGCCCACCGGCTACCGAGGCTACGCGGACGAAGACCGGGCGCTGCTGCGCCAAGCGCTGGTCGATGCGGAAGGGATCGTCGCCCGCGAGGACCGGCCGGGCTGCCTCGTCACGGCGGAAGCCTTCGTCACCGCCGCCCATGCGGAGGCGGTGGAGAGCTTCCTTTCCGACAACGGCCTGACGCCCGCCGACATCGACGTGGTCGGCTTCCATGGCCAGACCGTGGTGCACCGGCCGGACCAGCGCATGAGCGTGCAGATCGGCGACGGCGCGGCTCTCGCCCAGCGTCTCGGCATTCCGGTGGTCTCGGACCTGCGCCACGCCGACGTGCTGGCGGGCGGGCAGGGGGCGCCGCTGGTGCCGGTGTTCCACCAGGCGCTGGCCCGCGCCTCCGGCTTCGAGGGGGCGCTCGGCATCCTCAACATCGGCGGGGTCGCCAACGCCACCATCCTGTCGGCCAACGGCGACGTCATCGCCTTCGACACCGGCCCCGGCAACGCGCTGATCGACGACTGGATGCGCGAGCGCACCGGCCGCCCCCTCGACGACGGTGGCCGCAC
Organism: Methylobacterium goesingense; assembly: GCF_022179225.1. GTDB lineage: Bacteria > Pseudomonadota > Alphaproteobacteria > Rhizobiales > Beijerinckiaceae > Methylobacterium > Methylobacterium goesingense. Next base: position 13,440 of record NZ_BPQL01000061.1, on the reverse strand, counting down.
CGCCGCCCGGGGTCGCCCCGACGAGCCCCTGCTGGCCTGGCTTCTGATCCACCCGTTCTTCGCGCGGCGCCCGCCGAAATCGCTGGACCGGAACTGGTTCTCCCACAAGCTCGCGGGCCAGCTTTCCACGGAGGACGGCGCGGCGACGCTCACCGCCTTCACGGCCCGCGCGGTGGCGCGCGCCCTCGACCACGCCCCCGAGATCCCGGCCCGCTGGATCGTGGCCGGGGGCGGCGCGCGCAACGGCGAACTCGTGCGCCTCCTGAACTACCACCTGCGCGCCGAGATCACGACCGCCGACGCCATCGGCTGGTCCTCGGCCTATCTCGAGGCCCAGGCCTTCGCGCATCTCGCGGTGCGCTCGCTGAAGGGTCTGCCGATCACCTTTCCGTCGACCACCGGGGTGCGCGCGCCCACCACCGGCGGCGTGCTGGCACGCCCCGCCGCATAATGCACCGCATCGCCTCCCCCCAAGAGTACAGGTTGCGCCGGGGCCGAGCGGGTGTGAAACTCGCCCGCACACGGGCGGGAGGTGCGGATTGGCGATCGAGGAAGCGCATCCGCCCAGGCGCGTTGGGCGCCCACGCCGCGGCACGGAGGGTGAGGCCACGCGCCGAATCATCGACGCGGCGATCCCGATTTTCCTCGCGGACGGCTTCGAGGCGGCCAGCGTCGACGCCATCGCGGCGGCGGCGGGCGCCTCCAAGAAGACCGTCTACACGAAGTTCACCTCGAAGGCGGACCTGTTCGAGGCGTCCTGCCTGCGCTTCATCGAAACCCACATGCCGCGCGTCGAGATGGAGGCCGCCCTGGGCGGCTCCACGGCCGAGTGCCTCTACCGCATCGCCCACGCGGTCCTGACGGCGGCGATCACGCCTTCCTGCATCGCCCTGCGCCGCATCGCCGCCGCGGAGGCCGTCCGGTTCCCCGAATTTGCCCGCACGCTCCATGATTTCGGGCATGCCCGCATCTCGATCCTGATCGAGCAGAGCCTCGCCCTCGGCGTGAAGCGCGGTGACATCGCGGTCGACGACCTGCGCTTCGCGGCGGACTACTTCGTCAACGTCGCGATCATACCGCCCCTGGACCGGGCGACCTTCGGGATCGAGCGGCCGGAACTCACGCACATCAAGCGCGAGACCCTGTGCCGAACGATCGACACGTTCCTGCGGGCTTTTCAGCCCGGTCCCGCCCCGATACCCGGCGGAACCCTCCACGGCCTTCCCGAGCGCCTCACGGCGCGCTGAAGGTACCCGTCCGCCGGGACTCAGGTGATCCCCAAGGCCCAGATCAGCGACAGGCTGACGAGGAGGAGGACGACGAGCGAACCCGTCACCGCCAGGGTGACCCGGCCGCCGACCCGCGCCAGCACCCGCACGTCGACGCCGAGACCAAGGGCCGCCATCGACACCACGGTGAGGAGACCCGCCACCCGCGTCACCGGCTGGGAGGCCGCATCCGGGACGAGCCCGATCGAGCGCAGGGTCGCCAGCGCCAGGAAGCCGAGGATGAACCAGGGCACGATCTTGAAGAAGCCGAGGCGCCCCGGTCGGCCCTTGGCCGAGCCGCCCTCCGCCGGCAGGTATGGCGCGATGAACGAGAACGCCACCACGACGGGTCCGAGCATCAGGACACGCACGAGCTTGACCAGGGTGCCGACCTGGGTCGCCAGGATGCCGACCGGCACTGTGGCGGCGAGCACCTGCGGCACCGCGTAGACGGTGAGGCCCGCCAGGGTGCCGTACTGATGCTCGGACAGGCCGACGAGGGGGACGAACAGCGGCAGGCCCAGCACCATCAGCACGCCGAGCACCGCCGTGAAGGCGATGGCGGCCACCACGTCCTTGCTGTCGGCCCCGATCACCGGTGCCACCGCGGCGATGGCCGAGTTGCCGCAGATGGCGTTGCCACAGGCCACCAGAATCGCCATCCGGGGCGGCAGGCCCAGCAGCCGGCAGATGGCGTAGCTGGCCACGATCGCCAGCACCACCGTGGCGACGATGCCGACGAGGAGGCTCGTGCCGGAGGCGACGATGGCGCCGAGGCTGATCGAGGCACCGAGCAGGGTGACGGCGAGTTCGAGCACCTGCTTGGCCGAGAACGCGATCCCGGCCCGGAAGCGCTCACCGGGGCTCCACAGGGTGCGAAGTGCGATCCCCAGCAGGATCGCGATGACCAGCGCCTCGACATAGGGGTGTCCCGTGGCGCGCTCCTCCAGGGCCTGCACGGCGATGGCCACCACCGTGACCGCAAGGCAGACGAGGATGCCGGGCAGGAGCGAGCCGATCCGGCCGCTCGCGACCCTTGGCTTATCCGCTTCGGCGGCGGTGGTGGAAATGCTCTTGACGCTCATGCGGACGTCCCATGCGCCGATCGGAAGGAACTTCTCTTACGGACATAACCGCGAGAATAAAACTCTCTCTCGGCCTGAATCTTCGCAAGTCCCGTCCATTGATCGCGGGCGGCCGAAGCGCGACATTCACCTCCATGAGCAAGCGTTCCGACAGCCCCGCGATGGCCTACGATCCCTTCGGCGAGCCCGTCGAGATCGGCTGCCAGAGCCCAGTCCAGGCGGGCGACCGCAGGGCACGCAGCGTGGCCGTGACCGGCTTCTGGCTGGTGGCTACGATTTTGACGGCGAGCCGGATCTACTTTGCCGATGAGCCGGTCGCGCAAATGGTCGCGAATGCTCATGCGCAGGTTGCCGCTTTCATCACCGCCATCCTGTAAGGGCCTTCCGGCAAGTTCGGCGCCGTCTGAGGCGGCGCTCATTCTTCCAGTGTCTAGTACGCCGCCGCGAGGTAATCCGCGATGGCCTTGCCATCCGCCTCGCTGACCGGCGCATGGTAAACTTTGCGCATTTTCGTCACTTCGCTGGCCCAGAAGTCCGCGCCTTTGCCCGGCGGCTGCATCGCGATGTAGTCCACCGAATGGCAGCTCTGACAGTTCGCCTCGGCCGCCGCGAGGCCGACTTCGTGATCTGGCGCCGGGCGCAGTTGCGCGGTCGGCTCCGGCAGCTCGTAGCTCTGAGGCGCGGCAGCGGCCGGGAGAATCGGCAGCAGGCCGACGACGGCCAGCGCCACCGCAAAAGGACGCACACGCACGGTCATCCTGTCTCTCCTCATGCCGCTCGGACCCGAACGGTCTCGACGACGTTGCGCATGTAGCCCGGGGGATTCCAGCGCGGCTCCATTGGCTGGGTCGCGCCGTCGTTGCCCGTCGCCCGGACCCGGAGGACGTGCGCACCGGCGGGCAGGTCGACCGACAGGGTCCAGGGCCGGAACGAATAGCGCCCGAGATCGGGGCCGAGGCTCGCATCGATCCAGCTTCGTCCGTCATCGGAGGAGACCGCCACCGCCCGGATGCCTGAGCCGCCGTCGAAGGCAATGCCGCGCAACGCCGTCCGGCCAGCCCGGATCGCGGCCCCGTCGGCGAGGTTGGTGAGGAAGGACCGGATGGTGAAGCGGTTGATGGGCACGGTGGCCTTGGGCGCCTGGCCGGGTTCGACGCAGGCGCAGGAATTGTCCGGGATGCGGTAGGCCGACTTCATCCAGAAGCCCTCGTAGAGCTTGTCCGTCACCGTGATCGCGTTGAGGTGCTTGACCCAGTAGGTGCCGTAGAAGCCCGGCACCACGAGGCGCAAGGGATAGCCGTTGAGCCAGGGCAGGTCCTGCCCGTTCATAGCCCAGGCCAGCATCACCTCACCGTCGCGGGCATGGTCGATGGCGAGCGCCTTGGCGAAGTCCGGGGTTTCCAGGAGGACCGGACCGTCGAGGCCCTCGAAGACGACCTGAACCGCCCCAGCCTTCACCCCCGCCCGATCGAGCAAGGCCTTGAGGGGCACACCGGTCCAGTGGGCATTGCCCATGGCCCCGTTGGCGAGCTGGCCGCCGGCGACCCGGGGCTCGACGAAGCCGCGCGAATTGCCCGAGCACTGGTTGACCGCCACAATCTCGGTGGCCGGCATCGCCTTCAGATCGGCCAGCGTCAGGGCGAGGGGCCCGTCGACATGCCCCGACACCGTCAGGCGGAAAGCCTCGGGATCGATCACGGTCGGGATGTCGGCCAGGTGGTAGCGGACGAAGAAGGCGTCGTTCGGCGTGATCACCCCCTCGTCGAACACCGCGAACGGCGTTTCCAACTGCGGCGGCCGCGCCGTCATCTGGAGGAGCGGGCGCTTGCCCGGATAGGCGACAAGCGGGCGCTCGCCGTTGCCGAAGGGGAGGGTGACGGCCTCGCCGGCCCAGGCCGGGAAGGGCGCAAGGGCCGCGCCGGAGGCCGCGATCAGGCCGGCACCGGCCTGCCGCAACAGGGTTCTTCGATCGGTCTCGGTCATCCTGAAATCTCCCTCCGGCTTGAAGGCGTCCGCGCGGTCAGCGCAGGACGGAGGCGTAGTGGATGTCCTCGGTGAGGCAGGTCGAGAGACGCCACTCCACCGGCCGGTCCTCGAGGTCGACGGCGACGCGGTCGACCTCGAGGACCGGAATACCCGGTGCATGGCCGAGGAAGGCCGCCTTGTCGGCGGGCAGCGCGATCGCCTTCAGGCGCTCGTGTGCGGTGGCGATCGTGATACCGAATCGGGTCGCGTAGAGGCTGTAGAGCGTGTTCGGAAGCTCCATCGCGGCAAGGCCCGGGAACAGGTTCGCCGGGACGGCGATGGTCTCGACGAGGCAGACCCGCCCGTCGAGGGCGCGCACCCGCTCCAGGCGCACCACCCGCGCGTTGCGGATGAGGGCGAGGCGATCACGCTCGTCGAGGGTGGCGGCGGCCTCCGCGATCGCGAGGACGCGGCTCGTCGGGATGCCAGCGACCGCTCCGTCGGGGCGCAGCTTGAAGAAGCGGAAGACGCTCTGCTTGTCGTCGTGCTCGGCCACGAAGGTGCCGCGCCCCTGGCGGCGCACCAACAGGCTGTCGGCGGTCAGCGCGTCGAGGGCCTTGCGGACGGTGCCCTGGCTGACGCCGAGTTCGGCCGCCAGCACGCCCTCGCTCGGCAGGATCTGGCCCGGCTGCCAGACCGCGTCGGCGAGGCGCCGCAGCAGCGTGTCGTAGACCTGCCGATAGAGCGGCCGGAAACCCACCGCATTCCCACCTGTGCGTTCCATGTCGGTGCGCCGCTGCTCTCCGGGCGTGGGAGGAGGAAAGGAGAGGTTTCCCAGCACGGTGTCCCGATCATCGATAAGGCCGTGCTTGGCTCCGGGCAATCGGTCGATCCGCAGGGCCGGCGGCCGGGGGCGGGTTCCGTTCGGAAGGGCGGTCCGCATTGTCAGAGCGCCGCGATCTCGGCCACGAGGGCGTCCGGGACGCTGAGACCCTCCGCCTCAGCCTTGGCCCGGAGGGCGAGGCGGCGCGCACCGGGCAGGCGGGCCCCGTCCTGTTCCTCGATGGATCCGGCGAGGTCCGCGAACCTGGCCAGTGCCCCGGGGCCGAAGGCATCCGCCGCGAGGGCGATGACGAGTTGCCCCGTCCCCGGCGGATCGCCCTGCGCGTCGAGGAACGAGCTCGCTTCGCCGGCGAAGCGCCCGCCGGTCAGGCCGGCGGCGAGGAGTTCCACCATCAGGGCCAGCGCGGTACCCTTGGCGTCGCCGAGCGGCACCATGGTGCCCTTGAGGGCCGCGCCCGCATCGGTGGTCGGCTGCCCGGCGGCGTCGAGGGCCCAACCGTCGGGGATGGCTTCGCCGCGTTGGCGAGCGGCCATGATCGCGCCGCGCGCCACCTTCGAGAGGGACAGGTCGACCACGATGGGTGCGCGGCCGGGCAGGGGGCAGGCGAAGGCGAGAGGGTTCGTGCCGAACACCGCCCGCGAGCCGCCCCAGGGCGCCATGGCGGCGGGGGTGTTGGCCAGCAGGATCGCCACCAGTCCGGCCTCCGCCAGGGCCTCGACCGGGCGTCCGGCCGCGCCGCAATGGTGCGAGCGCCGGATGCCGGCCGCCGCGACGCCCTGCTCTCGGACGAGGGCCGGAAGCTGCTCCACCACCGCGTCAAGGGCCGGATAGGCAAAGCCGTGGGCGGCGTCGACAGCCAGCAGCCCGGGCCGGGGCCGGCTCACCGCGACGGCGGCGTCGCCCACCACCTTGCCGGCCCGGACCTGGGCCGCATAGGAGGCCACCCGCGAGAGCCCGTGACCCTTGAGCCCGTCGGCCTCGGCCCCGACCAGGGCGCGGGCGACGCTTTCGGCGGCCGGCGCGCGCGTTCCGCAACGGACCAGGGCCTCGCTGACGAGGGCGTGGGCGGCGGCGAGGCTCAGGGTGGTCATGGGGTTCAGCCCTCGGAGAGGTGGCGGCGCACGGCCTGGGCCGTAACGCGGGACACGCGCACGTTCGATTCCTGGGTCACCCCGGCGATGTGCGGCGTCAGAACAAGGTTAGGCAGGTCGCGGTAGGCCGCGCCAGCAGCGGCGTCGAGGGGTTCCTGCGGGAAGACGTCGAGGGCGGCGCCGCCGAGATGCCCGGCGCGCAAGGCCTCGGCCACGGCTGCGCCATCGACCACCTCGCCCCGCGCAGCGTTGATCAGCACCGCCCCGGCCGGCATCCGCGCGATGGCGCCCGCGTCGATCATCCCCTTCGTCTCGTCCGTCAGCGGTACGTGCAGGGAAAGGACGTCGCTGCCGGCGATGAGTGTCGCGAGGTCGGCGCGATCGACCGGACCGCACTCCAGCCGCCAGGCCGGGTCGTCGGCCGGCAGGAAGGGGTCGTGAGCCGAGACCCGCATCCCGAGGGCGAGGGCGCGCCGCGCGGTCTCGCGGGCGATGGCGCCGAACCCGACGAGACCGAGGCGTTTGCCCGAGATCTCCCGGCCCATCAGCGCGTTGCGCGGCCAGGTCCCGGCCGCCACGGCGGCTGTAGCGCCGTAGGCCCCGCGCAGGAGCAGCATCGCGGTGCCGATGACGTACTCGGCCACCGCGACGTCGTTAGCGCCAGTGGCGGGGTAGACGGCGATGCCGCGGGCGCGGCAGGCCGCGAGGTCGATGTTGTCGAGACCGACGCCGAGGCGCCCGACCGCCTTGAGGTCGGGGGCGGCGGCCAGGAGCGCCGCGTTCACCTGGGTGCGGTTGCGGACCACGAGGGCGTCCGCGTCGGCCAGCGCCGCTCGCAGGTCCGCCGGCCGGTCGACCAGGGCCGGGTCATAGAGCGTCGTGAAGCCGCCGAGCTCGGCCGCGATGGCGGCCTCGTCCATGAATTCGGCGATCACCACTTTCGGGTGACGGCCCTGCGGGGCAGGGGATGTCGGCATGGCCCTGGGCCTCCGGTTCGAGGGATGCGATTCGTCAGGTAGCCGGGATCACCGCGGGCATCGCCCGGTGGCGGGCCTGACTCGCGGGGGCGGGGTCATCGATCGCCTCATCCGGCTCATCGAGGCTGTCGAGGTCGGGCTGGATGCGCCCATCGAGGACGGCGCGGGCATGGGCGAGGTCGATCTTGCCCTCCCAGCGGGCGATCACCAGGGTCGCCACCATGTTGCCGATGGCGTTGGTGATGCAGCGCAGCTCGTTCAGGATGCGGTCGACGCCGATGATGAGCGCGATGCCGGCAACTGGCAGCAACTGGGATGCCTGGAGCGTCGCGGCGAGCACGAACAGGATGGCGCCCGCGACCCCCGCGACTCCCTTCGAGGTAACGAGCGCGATGGCCAGGATCCCGAGTTCCTGCTCCCAGGTGAGCGGGATGTTGAGCGCCTGGGCGATGAAACCGATCGCCATGGTGAGGTAGATGCACGACCCGTCCATGTTGAAGGACAGGCCCGCCGGCATGACCAGGCCGGTGACGCCCTTCTCGACCGAGAGCCCCCCGAGCTTGGCCATCAGGCGAGGCAGAACAGATTCCGTGCTGGTGGTGCCGAGCAGGATGAACATCTCTTCGCGGACGTAGAGGAACAGCTTCCACAGGCTCAGGCCCACGTAGAACCGCATCACGCCGCCGAGGAACAGCACGATGAACACGAAAAAGGTCAGGTAGAGGGACAGGATCAGCATCCCGTACTGGGCCAGGATGCCGAGCCCGAACTTGCCGATGGTGAAGGCCATGGCGCCGAAGGCACCGATCGGGGCAAAGCGCATGATGATGCCCACGACCTTCATCAGGATATCGCCGAAGGCATGGATCACCTTGAGGGGGAACTGCCCCTTCGGCCCCATTGCGGCGAGCCCCATTCCGACCAGTACGGAAAAGAACATCACCTGCAGGAGGTCGCCCTTGGCGAAGGCGTCGACGGCGCTGTGCGGGATGATGTTGGCGATGATCTCCATCACGCTCTGGGCGTGAGCCTTGCCGGCGATCGCCGAGACGCTCTTGGCATCCAGGCTCTCGATGGTGGCGTTGATGCCGTCGCCCGGCCGCAGCAGGTTGACGAAGAGGAGGCCGGCGCCCAGCGCCACCGTGGTCGAGACCTCGAAATACACCAGCGTCTTCAGGCCCATGCGGCCGACGCTCTTCATGTCGCCCACATGGGCGATGCCGACCACCACCGTGCAGAAGATCACCGGTCCGACGACCATCTTGATCAGGTTGATGAACATGTCGCCGAGGATCTTCAGGCCGACGGCGAAATCCGGAAACAGCACGCCCACGACGATGCCGAGGGCGATGCCGATCAGGACCTGCCCGTAGATCGATCGCAAGAATCGCATTGGCGCGAATCGCATTGGCGTTCCTCCCACGCGCGCTTCGAACGGGATGCGCCGCTGCGCGGTCTGGATCCCTTCGCGAAAACCCCGATGGCGTCGGGGTGGGGACGCCGCGTTCCGTCACGGAACGCGGCGGAATTGGCCGCCGGTCAGGCGCTCCGGTACAGCTTCGTCATCACGAACTCGCGGTGGCCGAGGGATTCGGCGGCCGTGAGCCGGCCGTTCGCGGTCCGCACCACCATATCGATCAGGGCGTCGCCGGCCTGCGGGATCGTCATCTCGCGGGTGAGCACGCCCGAGACATCGACGTCGATGTGCTCGCCCATGGTCCGCACCGTGCGCGGGTTGCCGGTGATCTTGATCACCGGGACGATCGGGTTACCGATGACGTTGCCCTGGCCGGTGGGGAAGGTGTGGACCACGTAGCCCGCCGCCGCCATCAGGGTCACGCACTCGGCCGCCGCCGACGAGGTGTCCATGTAGTACAGGCCCGGTCCCTTGGCGGGGGCCTCGGCCGGCTGCAGCGCGTCGATGAACCGGCAGTCGTGGCCGATCTTCTCGAGGTTGCCCAGGGCCTTCTCCTCGATGGTGCTCAGACCGCCGAGGATGTTGCCCTTGGTCGGCTGGGAATCCGAGAGGTCGTCGGTCTTGTGCGCCTCGATGACGTCGTCCTGGTAGGACTTCCACATGGCGAACCACTTGTCGCCGATCTCGGGCGTCGCCGCGCGCTCGCGGCAGAGGTGCTCGGCGCCGGTGATCTCCGAGGTCTCGCCAAACACGCCGTAGATCCCCTGGGGGATCAGCTTGTCGTAGAGGTTACCCACGGTGGGGCAGGAGGACAGGCCGGTGGTGGTGTCGGACTCGCCGCACTTCGTCGAGATCCAAAGGTCCGAGATCGGGCATTCCTCGCGGGAGAGCTCGGTCGCCCACTGCACGAAGCGCTTGGCCTGGTAGCTGGCTTTGGCGATGGTGGCGATGTCGCCGTGCCCCTCGATGCCGAACCCGACCACGGGCTTGCCGGTCTTGGCGATGCCCTCCACGATCCGGTTCGTCCACTGGTCCTCGATGCCGATCACCACCACGGCCGCGACGTTCGGGTTGGAGCCAATGCCGATCAGGGTGCGGAAGTGGAGCTCGAGATCCTCGCCGAACTGCAGCCGGCCGTAGGCGTGGGGCAGGGCCATCGTGCCCTTCACGGTGTTGGCGACCGCCTCACAGGAGGCGTTCGAGAGATCGTCCAGGGGCAGGAGGACGACGTGGTTGCGCACGCCGACGCGGCCGTTCTCGCGGCGCCAGCCCATAAAGGTGGCGGCCTTTGTGTCCACGGAGGCGCGGCTGGAGCCAAGAGCCGCGGTGGCGAACTGATCGGGGGCTCCGCCGACGAAGGGGGAGGCGGTCTCGGGGGCGTTCATGATGGTTTCTCCGGGCATCGCGACCTCACCAGCGCTTCGTCTTGAGGTTCTGCACGTGGACATGCTCGCCCTTGGCGACGTCCTGGATGATCTTGCCGATGTCCTGACCGTACTTGATGGCCGTATCGCCCGCCTTCAGGTCTGCGAGCGCCACCTTGTGACCGATCGGGATGTCGTGGCGCACATGCACCGCGAAGGTCGTATCGTTCTCGGTGACGACGCCGAAGGCGTCGGTATCGGCGCTCAGGCCCTCGATGACGGCGACGGCGACGTTGTCCAGCGGGCTGTGGGCGAGAAGGTGCGGCTTCGTCCGCCCCCCACCCGATCCGGCGTGGCTGCTCATTCCGGGATCCTCCTTGGTGAAGCCGTCGGCTCTTTGCGGCGACTGAGTCTTATATAAGATATCAGAATTTTCGGCGTCAACCGGGATTACGCGACGGACGTTCAGCGAAGCGGCAAGCGTAGGCTTAACACGTCAGTGCGGAGCCGAGGATGCTTGGTTCTCAAGTCCCTCCGCCTTCATCCCTTGATCGGTCATGAATCTTATATAAGACAAGGACGTCCGGGCATCGCACCCCGGCGCGGCTCGAACCGTTCCCGAGTCCCCGGAGACCAGGACGCCCCGTGAACGAGACTCTCCAGATCGTCCTGTGCCTGAGCTGCGCCGGTCTCATCTCGGGCCTGACGGGCTTTGCCTTCGCGCTGGTGGCCTCCGGCACCTTGCTGTCGATCCGGGCGCCCATCGAGGCGACGGCACTGGTTCTCACATGCAGTATCCTCTCGCAGGTCCTCTCCGTGATGCGCCTGCGGACTCTGCCGCCGCGGGCCACCGCCCTGGCGATGATCGGCCCCGGCCTGCTCGGCGCGCCGATCGGGATCTACCTCCTCAAGGACCTCAACCCGGAGGTGGTGAAGGTGATGATCGGGGTGTTCCTGATCCTTTACAGCGCATTGGTCGCGCTGCTGCGTAGCGACTACCGGGTGTCTTTCGGCAACGCCTGGAGCGACGGCGCCGTCGGCTTCCTCGGCGGTATCCTGGGGGGCATCGCGGGCCTGTCGGGCGCGCTGCCCACCGCCTGGAGCCTGGTACGTGGCTGGGAGCCGCGCATGCAGCGGGCGGTCTACCAGAGCTTCACCCTGGTCCTGCAGGTCTGGTCTCTGGCGATCCTGGCGGTGTTCAACCCGTTCCCACCCGAGCTGATGGGCGACCTCGCCCTCGGGCTCCCCATCGTGCTGGTCAGCGTGCTCGTCGGATTGTCGCTGTTCGCCAAGATCGACCAGCGCCGATTCCGCTCCCTCGTCCTGGCGCTGCTGGCCGCCATCGGCCTGACCACGACCGCCCTTGCGCTCCCCGGCCTGCTGCACTGAGGCACCGGAACCTCCGGTCTCGGGTCCAAATGGCGATGAAACCGGTGTCGGACCGGAGGGGCCGGGGCGCGGCCGGTTTCGTGGCGATGCGTGCCCGCTACCGCCGCGCCGGCCTTCTCGCGTAGGATCGGCCGGTCCCGAGGGGAGGCAGACGCGTGCGGCGACGCCTGATGAAGTTCCTCCACACGATGGGGGCGACCGGATTGATGGGCGCGATGGCGGCCCTCGTGGTCATGCTCGGCGTGGCACCGCCCCCAAGTGCCCTCGGCGGTTACGCCGCAGCGCGGGGCGCTATGGGCGCGGTCGCCACTTGGATCGTGCTGCCGAGCCTCGCGCTGACGCTGGTCTCCGGCCTCCTCGCCATGACCCTGAATCGCGGCCTCCTCCAGGCGGGATGGGCCTGGCTGAAGCTCGCCACCGGGGTGCTGATGTTCGAGGGCGTGCTCGTCTACGTGCAGGGTCCGATGCGCCAGGAGGCAGAGCAGAGCGCCCTGGCGCTGGCGGGGCGCGTCGATCCCGCGACCCTCGCGGAGACCCTCGGGGCGGAGCGCAACACGCTCTGGGTGCTGCTCGCGGTGGCGACCGCCAACGTCGTCCTGGGGATCTGGCGGCCGCGGCTCCTGCGCCTGCCCCGATAAGCAAGCCCGGAACCCGGTTGGCATCCAGCTTCGGCCCGCGCTACCACGTGGCGATCACCGAAAGGCGCGCCATGCCCCGAGATGCGGAAAGGTCCGAGATGCCGAGAGTCTGGGCGCTCGCCCTCTGCCTGCTTGCCCCCGTTCAAGCTTCCGCGCAATCGGCCCCAAACCTCACCGGCCTGCGGGGCCTCGCCCCCGTGAGCGCGCTCGCCCGCAGCGCGGAGGGGCGGGCCGCCCTCGAGGCGAATCTCAGGGTCACGGGCGAGATCCAGTCCGGCTGGGGGCAGCCGGCCTTCCTGCTGTCGCTCGCCGAGCAGCGCCAGCTTGCCCTGCGCGACGCCTTCATCACGGACGGGAACGCGACGGAACTCGCCGACGGCCTCGGCAGCCGCCTCGGCGAACTCTATCAGGCCAAGGCCCGCTACACCGCCCACGACAGCTTTACGAACGTCGCGCAGTCCGTCGCCGACCTCATCGGCTACACCAACAACGTCGCCAAGTCCGACTCGAACGCCGGCAAGTATTTCTTCGCCAACGCGACCCGGGACGGCAAGACGCCGGTCTCGGCGGACGCCGCCGCCATCCTGACGGAGCGGGGCGGCACCCCCGACATCTTCGGCAAAGCCTACGAGCGGCCGGCGGGAACGCCGGGGTCCGACGTCTACGGCAACGCCCGCCCGTTCCAGACGCTGCCGCAGCTGTTCGCCTATCGGGGATACGACTATTTCGGCCGTCCCTCCCACAGCCTGGACTGGCTGCGGGGGCCGGGCCAGAGCCTGACCGACAGCCCCTCCTACCCGAGCGGCCACACCACCTACGGCTACACGGAATCCCTGATTCTCGCGATCTTGGTGCCGGAGCGTTACCAGCAGATGATCGCTCGGGCAGCCGAATACGGCAGCAACCGCATCGTCGTCGGGGCGCATTACGCGATGGACGTGCTGGGCGGCCGGGCGGTCGCCCTGCACGCGGTGGCGCACCTCCTCGCCAACGATCCCGCTTACGTGGGTCAGGTCCGGCGCAACCCGGCGGTGGTCAACGAGATGAGCCACGCCACCGATGCGGCCGTGGCCCTCGCGGATTACCCGGCGGCCCTGAAAGCCGCCCGCGCCGACCTGACGGCGTTCCTGCGGGAGGCGTGCGGCGAGACGGTCGCGGCCTGCGCGGCCGGCGACGGTGGTCGCTTCCGGGATCCGGCCGCCAACGCCGCCCTCTACGCGGCGACGCAGACCTACGGCCTGCCCGTCGTTCACCTCGAGCGCGCCGGTCAGGTCGCGGACGTGAACCAAGTGGCGCCCGAGGCCGGGCATCTCCTCACCGCCGCGTTCCCGACTCTGAGCCTGGAGGAGGCCAACGCGATCCTGACGGCGACGTTGGGCCCGGGCGGCGGCTTCCTCGACGA